>JBAXDA010000147.1:0-4669 GCA_037141215.1 Candidatus Firestoneibacteriota bacterium
GCACATTGCATTATTGCCTCCCGGGGGGAGATGGTTTCTGCCCATAGGGCAATGTTCAAAGCCTATCTTTATTCCGTTCTCAGAGGCAAATTTTGCAAGCGGGGTCCATATTTTTTTGTACCGCGGAAGGCTTTTCTCCAGTTCTTCTCCCATAACCCTGCCGGAGAAACCACATGCCACCTTTGACCCAAGCTCCCGAGCCAGCAGCACCGTATTTTTGACTTCCGCCGTCATGGCAGCCTGTTTCTTTTCATCCAGTACATTAAGGTAAAAACCTCCGACCGAGGTTATGTAGACGCCCGAATTCTCAAATTCATTCCTTATTTCAGCGGCATACCTCTTCCAATCTTTCTGTCCGGGGTAAAATTTATCATTCCTATTTGCCGCCACCAGCAATTCCACGGAGCTAAAGCCATTCTTCTCCGCAAAAGCTATTCTTTCAGAATTATATGCAGTTAAAAATCCTATTTTCATTAATGGCTCCTTTACTGCTTACAATGAGATATATTTAACATCTTTTATATGAGGGAGTTTTGCTATCTTCATTAGTATCTCCACGCCAATATGGTGATCTATCGTTAACACGGCAATAGCATCTCCGCCGGAGGCTTTTCTAGCCAACTGCAGGCTGGCAATATTTATATTTTCATTTCCAAGAAGAGTCCCGATGTTTCCTACCAGTCCAGGTTTATCGTTATGCTGTATGACCAGCATCTTTTCGGCAGGTTCCAGGTCTATGTCGTAATTCCTAATCTGCACTATTCGCAGACTGTCTCTTCCAAAAACAGTTCCGGCTATTGAAATACAGTCGTTCTCTGTTTCGAGTTCTACCTTGACAAGGCTCGCATATCCCGATGATTCATTTGTTTTTGATTCAGAAAGAACTATGCCTTTATCCTTAGCAAGAATAGGAGCGTTAACAAAATTGACGGATTCTTTTTCAAGAGGAGTAAGCACGCCTTTTATTACGGCAAGAGAAAGCACGGAAGTGTTGTTCTCGGCGACCTGGCCGCGGTATTCAACGGTAACTTTTTTTATGCAGCAGGTTACTGTCTGAGAGAGCGCTTTACCCATTATTTCGCACAGTTCAATATAGGGCTTTAGCTGTTTCAATATTTCAGCCGGTATAGCCGGTATATTTACGGCATTTCTTACTGTTCCGCCGCGCAACACTTCTATCATCTGGCTGGCGACTGCGACAGCGACGCTTATCTGCGCTTCTTCCGTTGAGGCCCCGAGATGCGGTGTAAAAATAATTTTATCAAGCGTAAAAAGTTCGTTTCCGGCATCAGGCGGTTCGGACTCATAAACATCAAGCGCGGCACCTGCAACTTTTCCTGACTTGACCGCCAAAACCAGAGCGCTTTCTTTGATTATTCCGCCCCTCGCACAGTTAATAAGCCTTACCCCGTCTTTCATCTTGGCGATTAATTCTTCATTAACAAGGTGTTTCGTTTCAGAGGTAAGAGGCGTGTGCACTGTAATATAATCGGCGGTTTTAACAAGTTCTTCAAGCGTAACTTTCTTTATCCCGTATTTGTTTGCCATTTCATCAGAGAGATACGGATCATAGGCCACTATCTCCATATTAAAAGCTTTTGCCCTTACTGAAACTTCCCGGCCTATCCTTCCGGTCCCTATAACTCCGAGAATCTTTCCGTAGAGCTCAACTCCCATATATTTCTTTCTGTCCCATCTTTTAGCTCTCATAGAAGCATCGGCCTGCGGTATATTTCTGGAGAGCGCCATAATCATTGAGAAGGTATGTTCCGCAGTAGAGATTGTGTTGCCGTCAGGTGTGTTCATTACAATAATACCTTTTTTTGAAGCCGCCGGAACATCAACATTATCAACTCCTACGCCGGCCCTGCCGATTACTTTCAATTTCACCGCTGCCGAAAGAATATCAGCCGTGACTTTTGTCTCTGACCTGACGGCCAAAGCATCATAGTCTCCGATAATAGCCTTGAGCTCCTCGGGCTTGAGTTTATGCTTTACATCAACTTGAATATCTTTTTCTTTCTTAAAAATCTCAACGCCTTCCTGGGCAATCGGATCGGCAACTAACACTTTAAACATTAACTCCTCCGTACAAAAGTTATTACTTTTTACTTTTTCAGCAGTTCTTCAATAACCGCCTTTACCCCTTTCCCAATTTCTACTTTCTGCCCCAGTTCTGCCAGAGCCATCTCTACTGCCGCAATCGCGACAACCGCGTCAAACCTGTCAGTATACCCGAGGTGACCTATGCGTAACATCTTGCCCTTCATCTTCCCCTGCCCGCCGGCCATTGTTATGCCGTAATCGTCACGGATCTTTTTATTTATAGCGTCACCATCCATTCCTTCAGGCACCCAGACCGAAGTAACCGCATTGCTCGGGGTTCCTTTAGCAAAAGCTTTAAGGCCGAGCGCCTTCGCTCCGGCGCGTACGGCAGAGGCAACAAGCGAGTGCCTTGCCCAGACTTGCTCTATCCCCTCTTCTTTTATTAGTTTTATAGCCTCTCTTAACTGCAGAATCAGAGACACAGAAGAAGTGTACGGCGTATCGGGAAGTTTGTCTTTTGTTAAGGCTTTCAAGGCTTGTTCGTAGCTGTAATAATATTTCTGGATTTTGCTCTTGGGGATAAGCGCTTTGGCTTTTTCGCTGATAGAGACCATAGCAATGCCGGGAGGCACCATCATTCCTTTCTGGGCTCCTACCACCGCTATATCCACGCCCCATTCATCTGTTTTGAATTTTATCGCGCCCATTCCGGAGACCGCGTCTACCACAAATACCGCTTCAGTCCCGGAAACAACCTTGCCCAGGGCCTCGATGTTATTTTCCACACCGGTTGAGGTTTCGCTGAGAGTGGTATAAACGGCTTTTACATCTTTGTTCTTCGAGAGTTCGTCTTTTAATTTTTCAGGGTCAGTTTCTTCTCCCCATTCCGCGAAAAGTTTTATTACATTAACTCCATAGGCTTCGGCTATTTTCGCCCACCTCTCGCCAAACTGACCTATGGCAGCGACTATAATTTTGTCTCCCGGGGAGAGCAAATTAACAATTGCCGATTCCATGCCTCCCGTACCGGCCGCCGGGAATATAACTATGTCGTTCTTCGTATGAAAAATATACTTTAAGCCTTCATTTACCTCCGCAAAGGCTTTTCTATATTCAGGAGTGCGGTGATGTATAATAGGGAGAGCCGCAACAGCAAGAACGGTAGGCGGTATTTCAACTGGACCGGGAGACATGATGTATTTTTTCTTCATGAAAACCCCCATATGGATAATTTAGAATTCAGCTTGAAAAGTATTTCTATTTGAAGAATCTAAGCCAAAATCAATACATTGGGTTTAAACAGCAAGCAAAGCGCTTCGGCAAATAGTTAATCGCGACCATGTCCGTTATGCTGTTTTTTCTTCTTTGCTCAAGATCAGCGCGGGCTTCTCGCCTTTGAGTATAACATCGTCCGTTATAAGGCATTCCTTGATGTTTTTTCTGCTTGGTATCTCATACATTATTTCAAGCATTACCTCTTCAAGAATGGCTCTCAAACCTCTGGCCCCGGTCTTGCGTTTCACGGCCTGTTTTGCCACTGCGTCAAGAGCCTCGTCGGTAAATTCAAGTTTGACTTTCTCCATCTGGAAAAACTTTTTGTACTGCTTAATTAAAGCGTTTTTCGGTACCGTGAGAATGTGTTTAAGATCTTCGGCGTTCAAGTCATGAAGACCCGCAACTACGGGTATCCTTCCTACAAATTCCGGAATAAAACCAAATTTCAGAATATCATCCGGCTGCACATACTGAAGTATATCGCTCCCGTGTACTTTTTTTCTGTCCTCTGCAGTGAAACCGTAAGACTTGTCCCCGATCCTGCGCTCAATTATCTTGTCAAGCCCGACAAAAGCTCCCCCGCAGATAAACAGTATGTTCGTCGTGTCAACTTTAATGAATTCCTGGTGAGGATGCTTCCTGCCGCCCTGAGGAGGAACATTTGCTACCGTTCCTTCAAGGATCTTAAGCAGACCTTGTTGAACACCTTCTCCGGAAACATCTCTGGTAATGGAAGCGTTTTCTGACTTTCTTGCAATCTTGTCTATCTCGTCAATATAGATGATGCCTTTTTGCGCTTTCTCTACATTAAAATTGGCGTTCTGAAGCAGTCTGAGTATTACGTTTTCCACATCCTCGCCGACATAGCCCGCTTCAGTAAGGCTTGTTGCGTCGGAAATAGCGAACGGAACATTCAGTATTTTTGCAAGAGTCTGAGCGAGCAAAGTTTTACCGGTTCCGGTCGGGCCAATGAGCAGCACATTTGATTTCTGGAGTTCTATATCAGTTGGAGGGTTGTATACTCTCTTGTAATGATTGTAAACTGCAACAGCCAAGATCTTTTTTGCCTTATCCTGCCCTATGCAGTACTCATCAAGCTGGCCTTTGATCTCGGCAGGCTTAGGAAGGTCTTTTTTTCTGGAAGGCCCGGGGATTATAGTATTTTCAATCAAGCCATTGCATCTTTCAATGCATTCATTGCAAATACAGGCAGTCCCACCCGAGGAAACCAGCCTCTTGACCAGATCTTGGGACTTTCCACAGAAAGAACATTTAGCAGGTTCTTTTTCTTCTATATCTGGCATATTTACCTCACTTGGGCTGTTCTGGCTTGGAAAGACGGTTCACT
>JBAXDA010000148.1:0-4652 GCA_037141215.1 Candidatus Firestoneibacteriota bacterium
CTTCAGGTATCAGGAGCCTCTGGACCTGGCAAACGACGCGGCAAAATATGAAAAGAAATTCAAGACGCCCTTTAGTATTTTCGGGAGCGACCTAACCGCGGAGAATGTTAAGGATTTTATGGGCAAGATGAGCGGGAGGGACACTTCCCTTGCCGGAAAACCCGCCGCAGAGATAGACGCCGCGATTAAAAGTGAATTTGCGGAAATAAAGAAAACGCACCCAAACGCCCTCTTATCGGTTTTTCGCGCAGGAGACGGAGGCTTTGACCCGAAATCCCCGTCCAAGATTTACACCGGATGGAAGGACTGCGGCCTGAGCTGTCACGGCCCTGCTTCTATTAACCTGGGAAAATTTGCAAATATTGCGGGTAATACAACCCTTGAGCTATTTTCGCGGGGCAGGGCTCCTTTAATGCAAGCGGACTTTTCCATAATACCGGCTGGAGCGGAGATTCTGTCAGCAAGACTTGTACTCGTTCTTTCTGCCGGCCCCGGAGGGGCTTATGCCGTGGAAGCCTGCAACCGCCCGTGGGTAGAAAAAGAATATACCTGGACCGAGTACGCCAAGGATAAATTCTGGCAGGATTCCAACGGGTTTTCCTGGCTTGGAGAGGATCCGGATTTTTGGCCGGCTTACATTGCTTACGGCGCCTGCTATGACAAGACCGGAGTTTTTGATTTCAAAGAGGCCGTGAAATTCTGGACGGACGGCAGGAAGAAAAATTACGGCTTTATTATTTATGGTTCCGGCTCGGAAAGAGCCCGTGCCTACTCCTATAATACCAAGGATATAAAGCAAAGGCCGGCAATATATGTCATTTATGAAGCAAAAGAAGGCAAATGAGCTATTTGAGACAGGAGGAATAATGAAAAATATTACTTCGCATATTCTTGCTCTGCTTCTGCTCTGCGGGTTGGCTTTTTCTGTGTCGGCGGAGGTCTCTTCAGAGAAAGAATTCCGGATTATAGGAATAGGCGGCGCGGGCGGAATGTACAAACCCACGGTCTCGCCTTTTGATCCGAAGCTTATGTTTGTCACCTGTGATATGGGTGGAGCGTATCGTTCCCTGGACGGAGGAAAAAGCTGGGAGATGATACACTGGCGCCAGATTACCGGTACCGGCGGTTCCGGGAGCCGCGCGTATTTTGCGCCCGGTAAAATCTACTGGTCGGCCGGAAACAGGCTTCTTGTAAGCGAGGATAAAGGCGCGGAGTGGAAAACACCCTACAGCGGGGAAGCCGCGTGGGGAAAAGCCGTTGTTACATATATATCGGGCCTTGCAGACTCTCCGGAGACGCTCTTTGTTGGTACCGGTGACGGGCTGTATCGTTCCGCCGACTCAGGCGGGTCCTGGAAAAAAATAAGAGCCGGAAAATGCTTTGGTCTAATAGCTATAAATAAAAATGTCTTTGCTTTTCTTGATGTACTCATTGCAAGCAAAGACGGCGGGGAAACCTGGCAGGAGCGCAAGATTTCGGGAGCCGAGACCCAGGGATTGGTTTCGCTTGCCGGCGCCGCGGGAAATAACGGAAATGTGATTTTGTTTGCCGCCTCAAGCGCCGGAATTATAAGGTCGGCTGACGAAGGAAGGAACTGGACGGTAAAAGAAAAATTCAACAACATAGACGACCTCTTGATGCCGCAGGGACAGGTAAATATTGTTTACTCGTCGCAGAACCGCGCCAGCAGGACGAACGAAGTGCGCCGCACAAAGAACGGCGGAGAAACCTGGGAATGTGTTTTCCGTATGGGAAAAAATGTAGAACGCTCCTGGGTGCAGACGCAGTTAAGCTGGGGCTATTACATCAGCCCGCTGGGCCTGGGCATAAGTTCAACCGATCCCTCGGTGGCGATGGTCACCACGCAGGGGGACTTTTATATCACGCGCAACGGCGGGGAAAGCTGGCAGCAGCTTATGAACAACATCCTTGGAGTGAAGGCGGGAGATCCCGGAGTGCGCTATCAGTGCAACGGGTTGGAAGTGACTTCCTGCTGGGATTATCTCTTTGATCCGTTTGACTACAACAAGCGTTTTATAGCCTATACCGATATCGGGTTCGGCCGGTCGGTGGATGCCGATGCCACCTGGAGCTGGTCGGCGAGCGGCTGTCCCTGGGGCAATACTTTTTACAAGGTTCTTTTTGATCCCAAGTTGAAAGGCAGGATGTACGCCGCCACCAGCAATCGCCACGATATTCCTCACTGGACGCATATTGACGCGAACAAATCACAGCACGCAGGCGGAGTTTGTATTTCCAAAGATAACGGCCTTACCTGGAAAGTCCTCGGAACCGGTCTGCCGAAACTTCCCTGTACATATATTTGTTTTGACCCGCGCACGGCGTCCGGACCGCTTACTTTCTACACCACGCTTTACGAAGGCGGCGTCTGGAAATCCGTTGACGGCGGGGAAACCTGGGTGAATAAATCAAAAGGACTCGGTCTGCCCGGCAACCTCCACGCCTATATGGTAAAAGTTCACCCAAAAACAGGAGAGGTATTCTGTTCTATTACCGCGAACCGCTCCGGCAATAAATTCCCGGTCCCGGGAGGCTTGTGGAAATCGGCTGACGGCGGAGAGAGTTGGATAGACTTGACAGCGGAACTCGGGCTGCGCTGGCCCGCGGGTTTTGCTTTTAATCCGGAGGATCCAAATATTATCTACTTTACCGCTGCTACCATACCCGGCGGACGCGAAGGCGGCGTTTACAAAACAACAGACGGGGGGAAAAGCTGGGTCCGCGTGCTTAAAGACGAGGATTTTGCGGCGACAGGCGGCGCTTCCTATGTTCATTGCTTGTTTATAAACCTGCATCCCGAGCATCCTGAGATGATTTATGCGGGAACCGCGGGGCACGGGCTCTGGTATTCCGGGGACAGCGGCTCTACCTGGAAGCGTTTTGAAGAACTGCCTTTTTCCAGCGCGCAGAATGTGACCTTTGACCCGAAAGATCCGACGGTGATGTATGTTACTACTTTTGGCGGCGGCATCTGGAAGGGGAACTATAAACCATAGGAGAAGCAAAAAGAAAGCAAAAATAGAAAACTAAAAAGGCAGAAAAACATAAAACAAAAAGAAAAGAAAGGTAAAAACAGAAAAACAAAAAGAAAGCAAAAACAGAAAACTAAAAATACAGAAAAATAACAAGGGAAAGCAAGGGGGGGAGGATGAAAACAATACCGGTTCTGGCGCTTCTTCTGGCATTGTGCTTTTCGGTTCTTGCCGAAGATAATCTTATAGAAAAGAGACGAAAACTCATCCTTGATCCTTCCGAAGGGGCAATATTCAATCATGGCACCTTTACCCCAGACAAATCCGCAGTTGCAAAACATCTTGGAAAAGAGGAGACAGTAAGGAACTATTTTCTCGGGAACTGGGGAGGGTACGCGCCGCTGGTCGGGATTGCAACCACCATTAACTGGACAAAATACAATTATCTTGTTTTCGATGTCTTTAATGAAGGAAAGAAACCCTGGAAGGGCTATATGCTGTTGGGAGAGGGCGGGAACGCCCAGGGACCAGGAGGCTTTGGCGCCTACGCCAAGATAGATGTAGAGTTTAAGCCGGGAGAAAATAAAGATTACAGGGTGAAGCTTGAAGGCCTGCTTGCCCAGAAAGGCGGAGACCTTAAAAATCTCGGCGCGCCCGAAGCAGGAGCAAAACCTATCCGGCTCGGTTCTATGGGTTGGGGAATAATATTTAGATGCGAAGGGGAGAGCGTTTCCCTGCCGTTATACTTTGGTAAATTCCATGTGGTAAAGTATGAGGAAACCGGGGAAAAACAATGAAAACCAGAGCAATACGCAGGATATTGTTTTTCGGTCTTGTGACGCTCGTAGCTTTAAATGTTTCCGCTCTTTCCGAGAAGCAGAAGGAGGCGAGGGCTGAAGTTTTCAAAGCTGTAAAGGACAAAAAAATTCAGAGTTCTGAAATGGCCCCGTATATTGAAGAGATAGATAAGAGCGACGAGAAAGCAGCGGCTTTCATTGAGAAATTGCTGAAAATGAAAAAGATGGTGAGTCAGCGGATCAGTGCGGGTTTCAGAGGAGACGGCAACGGGATTTTTGCCGATGCAACCCCGCCACAGGAATGGAGCCTGGATGCGCTGGGCGGAAAGAAAAATATTATTTGGCAAACTATGATGCCTTCAATCGGGCCGTCTTCGGCGGTTGTTGTCGGGGCCGATGTGTTTACCTGCGGAAATAACTGGGACCTGATCTGTGTAGATAAAAAGACCGGGAAACTTAAATGGGTAAAAACTTTCGGGCCTTACGAAATCTCCACAAAAGAAGAGCGGGCAAAAAGCAAAAAGATAGATGAACTTGCTTCGGCCAGGGATCAGATTCTTAAGCAGTATCCTATGATGAGCAAAGAAGAGTTCCTCCAGAAAAGTGCGGAAAGATTAAAAATAGAAGGAGACCTGCATACCGAGCTTTTGAAGCTTGACCAGGAAAAATATGATTACGGAGAGCAGGACCTGGGATTTACGAACACTACCCCGGCATCTGACGGCGTGAATATTTTTGTGTGGAACGCGCTCGGCATTACGGCCTGCTTCACCCCTGAAGGAGAGGTTAAATGGATAACCCAAAACAAGCTCCCCAAGATGCACCACGGCTATCATAGCTCGCCGCTATATATTGACGGCAA
>JBAXDA010000149.1:0-4636 GCA_037141215.1 Candidatus Firestoneibacteriota bacterium
TGAAGGAGGAAGGCGGGGATTGTATAATAATGAGGAAACGGCGAATGTTTTCCGAATAAAGACTTGAGACTAAAGATTACAAGCGGCTTTGCAGGAAGGAGCGCTAATAATGAAAGTTCCCGGAATGTATTATTTAGGAACGGATAAAAGAGGCAGCTATGCGCACGGAGAAAAAATTAAAAAGGTGCGCCCTCAGGAATCAAACGAGTATCTTCACAACCCTCACAAAGGGCTGGCAACTTTCCAGCATTTTAACGGTGATCCTCTTTTTCCCTGCACCTCCTGGAGCGAGGCAGGCCCGCTAAAATTTGAATTCAAGAAGCTGAAGCCGGAATTCCACCCAAAGCATCCGCCCTCGACCACGGCTTACTGCCGTTGGTTCTGGCAGGAAGCGGAACCCCGTGAAGGAGAGTATGATTTTTCAATGATCGAGAACGCGCTCAAGGTTTGCGGGTTAAGAGGGCAGACTTTGCAGGCGCGAATTATGCCTTTCGGTTCTAAGAATCAGGCCCAGCTTCCTTCCTGGTACAGGGAGAAATTCAAGACAAAGCTAAATCCCGGAGGCTGGTATGAGCCGGATTATGAAAGCGCGGATTATTTGAGATGCTGGGGAAGCTTACACAAGGAGCTGGGAAAGCGTTTCGGAAAAAACCGTCTCCTGGACACCTATGATGCGGGTTATCTCGGGCCCTGGGGCGAAGGCAACGGAAAAATGTCGGTGAGGCAGATTAAAAAGTTTGCAAAAATGTATACTTCCTGTCTGCCTTCCGCAAAAGTTGTGGGCGAGTTTGACGGCGCCCAGCTCGGCCAAATAGTCAGTCTAAAAACAGGCTGGAGGGCCAATTGCTGGGGCGACATGCGGAATCACGGACGAAAAGTTGTTCCCGACGGACTTGGTTGGAATCACACCTATGACGCGTATCCCGAGCATATAATAGAGGCTAAGGCGGCAGAAGCGTGGAAGAACGGCCCGGTGCTTCTGGAAACCTGCTGGACCCCCTGTGCTTGGTACAAAGAAAAAATGCCTCTTGAATATCTTGATTTTGTGATTCAACAGGCTCTGGCGCTCCATGTAACCGGGATAAACACAAAATATTCCTGTATACCCCGGCCTTATTGGTCAAGATTTATCGCTTTCACGGAAAGCATGGGCTATAGATTTGTACTGAGATATGTAAAGTTTGAGAATACCTTGAAACAGGGGAACAAATTCCTTTATAATGCATGGATAGACAACACGGGTGTTGCTCCGATTTACCGGGATCTTTATGCGTTTGCTTTCAGATTTACGCAGGGAAGGAAGAAAGTTGTAGTCTTGAGCAGGCAGGATATAAGGAAGTGGCTGCCCGGTTACAGCTGGATAAAAGAAACAGTAGCGTTGCCGCAGGGGTTTGCTAAAGGCGAAATAACAGTGGAAACGGCTATTGTGGAGAAAGAGTCTCTTATTCCAAAAATAAAATTCGGGATCAAAGGCGTCGGCAAAGACGGCTGGTTCCGGCTTGAAACAGTCGCAAAAAGACTATAACAATCTCGGGAGGCAAAAATGGATTTCAAGAAACACAATGAAGAAGTAAAAATTATCTGGGACGCTTATTATGCGAGGAAACCTATACGGGTACCTATGAAAATCGCGGCCAACGCGAGGGTTTTTCTGCTTGACCCCAAACTTAATAAAAACAATATATCTTTTAAAGAGTATTTCGAAAACCCGGAAATCATGCTTAATGTCCAGGTGCAATTTGAAAAATGGAAAAGATTTAATCTCACGGATGATTCCGAGATGGGCCTGCCCGAAAAATGGACTCCCGGAGTTGATATGCAAAATGTCGTAGAAGCCTGCTGGTATGGAGCCCGTATCAATTACAGGGAAAACCAGTGTCCCGACACGGAGCCTATTCTTGCGGGAGACAAAAAAAACCTTCTTTTTGACCGGGGAATTCCCGATCCTATGAGCGGGATTCATAAGACAATACTTGAATACATTGAATATTATAAGAAAAAGGCAAAAGAGGGAGTTAAGTATGAAGGCCTCGAGATCAACGGGCGGGGTAGGCTTGGGGCCTGGACGGAAGGCGTAATAACTGCGGCTATGAACCTCCGCGGGAGTGAAATTCTTCTGGATATTTATGAGGACCCTGAATATGTCCACAAGCTATTCGATTTTATTGCGGAAGCAACAATAAAAAAAGCCAGATATTTTAGGGAGTATTACGGCGAGCCGCTTATGACCGAAGATTGCGGCCTCGGCGACGATAGTATTGCTTTGCTCTCGGTGGATATGATGAAAGAATTCGTGCTTCCTTACCTCAAGAAAATTTATAAAGCGCTCTCAACCGGCAAAAAACCCACAGGCACACACCTTTGCGGCGATGCTACGAGGCACTTTAAAACTTTCATGGAGGAAGTTTATACCCGCTCTTTTGAAACCGGGTTTCCTGTAGATTTTACCTGGCTTAGGAAAGAAGTAGGTCCTGATGTCGAGATAATCGGGGGACCAAAGGTTTCTTTGCTTCTGGATGGTTCAAAGGAAGAAGTCAGGAAGGAAACTGAACGCATACTCGCTTCAGGAATAATGGAGGGAGGCAGATTTATTTTGAGGGAAGGGAACAACCTTGCGCCCCGTACTCCCCTGGAGAATATCTCGGCTATGTATGAAGCCTGTAAAGAACAAGGGAAATACAGGTAGCCGTCGTGTCCAGAATAATAGGCGTAGACGAAGCGGGTAAGGGTGATTACTTTGGCCCTCTTGTCATTGCAGGCGTTTTTGTCGACTCCGCGGTTGAAGAGAAGCTCAAAGAGCTCAAGGTCCGTGACAGCAAATTACTCACCGACAAGAAAGCGCTTGAAATAGCGCTGAAAATAAAAGAAATTGCTGTTCATTCCGTTGTTGTCGTAAATCCGGACAGATACAATGAACTTTATTCTAAAATAAAAAACTTGAATAAGCTCCTTGCCTGGGGGCATGCCCGGGTTATTGAGAACCTGCTGGAGAAAGTCGAATGCGATTATGCTATTTCTGATAAATTTGGCGAGGAAAGCCGCATAAAAGAAGCTCTTATGGAGAAGGGAAGAAAGATAGAAATGAGACAGGAAACAGGAGCAGAGAAGTATCTGTCAGTTGCGGCGGCTTCGGTCTTGGCAAGAGCGGGGTTCCTTGAAGGTTTAAAGAAGCTTTCGGAAGAAGCCGGGATGGAGCTTCCTAAGGGTGCGACTCATGTCGAAGAGGCAGGGCGAAGGTTTATAAGGGAAAAAGGCGCCGGCGCGCTTGCCAAATTCGCAAAAGTGCATTTTAAGACAACGAAGATGCTTTTACAGGAGAAAATGCTATAGTGAAAAAGAAAAAACTTGGAGCATGGGTCTGGCTTTTGGCCTCTCTTATCTGCGGAGCACAATGGGTCTTCTTCAGGCTAAACGGTATACAACTTGACTTCCCCTTTGATGTACTGCTACCAGGGATAGGAATTCTCGGAGCAGCTTTTTTGATTTCCTGGGCTGCCGAACTCGCGCAATTGGAGATCTCCCAGGGACTGGCCGTCGCGCTTCTCGCGCTGATAACCGTCCTGCCTGAATACACGGTGGATATCTATTTCGCGTGGATGGCCGGCAAAGAGCCGCACTACATTTCCTACGCCACTGCAAATATGACTGGAGGCAACAGGCTGCTGATCGGCGCGGGCTGGGCCGCGGTCGTGTTTTTTTTCTGGCTCAAGTCCGGCAAAAAAGAAATCATTATTGATAAAAATCACCGGGTTGAGATGTTTGCTTTAATACTGGCAACGGCCTATTCTTTCGTTATTCCCCTTAAAGGCACCCTTACCATTCTTGATTCTGCGGTCCTGCTCGGTATTTTCGCGCTCTATATGATAAATGCTTCCAAGACAAGCACTCCCGCTCCGGAATTTGAAGAAGGACCGCCTGAACTTATTGCCGCGCTGCCTCGCGGGCCCAGGCTTGCGGTCACGATATTTCTTTTTATTTTTTCAGGACTGGCTATTTTTCTTGCCGCGGGACCTTTCGCGGAAGGCTTGCTGCGAGCCGGAAGAAAACTGCATATTGAAGAATTTCTGCTGGTTCAGTGGCTTGCTCCGCTCGCTTCGGAGGCGCCTGAGTTTATAGTGGCAATACTCTACGCCTACAGGCAAAAAGCTTCTCAGGCTCTTGGAGTGTTCATTTCCTCCAAGGTAAACCAGTGGACTCTGCTCGTGGGAATGCTGCCGCTGGCTTACGCCCTCTCCCTGGGAAAAGTTGCGCCGATGCTCTTGGATGCAAGGCAGACCGAAGAAATACTTCTTACTTCTGCGCAGTCAATCTTTGCCCTGGTAATAATCTCCAACATGAGCTTCTCGCTTAAAAGAGCGGGTTTCATTTTCCTGCTTTTTATCACCCAATTGTTCTTCACCAGTCCCGAGATCAGGTATGTCTACTGCGGTCTCTATTTGGCCGCGACCCTCCTGCTTCTGGTCTTTGTAAAATCAAACAGGAAGGGAATGGCTGATATGTTCACAAAGTCCTGGTTCTCAGGGCGTGAAAGTCAATAAGCCGGAACATTAGGCCTACCAAAAAGAGTTCTTTTAGGCTTCCTCTGGAAGCCTGTAAAAACCACATCTTTTTGTCCACATTTAAATGAACTTTTTAG
>JBAXDA010000150.1:0-4631 GCA_037141215.1 Candidatus Firestoneibacteriota bacterium
CCTTTTTGCGCTGTTGTATAATATATTTAATTTTAGTATAATGCTTAAAACCTGCGGCAGTTCCCGGGATACACCGGTCTGAAGGAGACGGAAGTATGATAAAAAACTACAATGTTGTAAATGGCGCGCTTGTAGAGTCTACTCACAATGATGCGTTAATCAATATTTATGTCAACCCAGACGAAGCAGAGAGAAAACACCTTATAGGCGAGCACAAAATAAATGAACACACCATAGAATCTTCTCTGGACTCTCACGAGCTCGGGCGTATTGAATTCGCCAGCGACCACACTACAATGATACTAAAAACCCCTAAGAGCTACTGCTCTGAGGACGATTTCCTTTTTAAAGTAAAGTCTTTCGGTCTTTTCGCCTTTAGCGACAGGCTCATCTTGCTTTTAGCCGATGATTTTCCTATCCTTGAAAGCCGGTATTTTATGAATATCGTAAGCATTCAGGACGCCATACTAAGACTTGTTCAGCAATCCATAGGGCACTTTGAAGCGCACCTAAAGGTTATAAATATGTGCAGTGACAGCCTGGAAAAGGACATAAACACCTCGGTTACCAACAGCCAGCTCATTAATATGTTCAAACTTGAAAAGAGCCTGGTGTTTTACTTAAACGCCATAAGTTCCAACAGCCATGTGATAGAAAAAATGAAAGCAAACTCGGCGAAATATTTCTTCTCCCCCGCCAATCTTGAACTCTTAGACGACCTTGCCATTGAAAATGTTCAATGCTATAAAATGGCCGAAATCTATTCACAGGTTATTTCCGGGCTTATGGACGCCAGGGCCTCTCTCATAAGCAATAACCTTAACTTTATGATGAAGAACCTGAACGCTCTTGTCATTTCAGTGGCTGTGCCGAGTTTTTTTGCAGGGGTAGGCGGGATGTCGGAATTCTCGGAAATGATAGGGTTTGAACACTGGAAATACGGATATCTGATATTTATTCTTATTATGATCTTTCTCGGCTTTGGCACCTTCTATATAATCAAGAAGACCGAGAATTTCTGGAAAAACTTTTAACCCGGATCAAAACTTAAAGGGCGGGACCTTCGGTCCCGCCCTTTTTTTTTACAGGTGCCGTTCTATTACTTTAATATGGCCAGTTTCCCGGTCTTTTTACTTCCTGTAGGACTCTTGAGCACATACATATAGATACCCCGACCGACAAGATCGCCCCTGGAGTTCCTTCCGTCCCACTCGATCATGCCTCCATTGGGAATAGTTTGCTCCGCTTCTTTAAGCTCCCTGATTTTTGCGCCGTTGCTGTCAAATATTTCCACCACACAATTACCGGTAAGATTTATTATCTTTGCGGTAGCCCCGAGCGTAATATTCGCGGGGTTAGGATAGGTTTTTACCTGCGCGAATTCGTCCACCGCCGGGGCCATGCTATAACTCGTGACTATAGTAAGCATTGTGTTGCTTGTGCCAGTGGTCCCGTCGCTTATGAGTATAGGCACCGTGTATTCTCCCAGGGTAACGCTCGTCGGACAGGTCCAGGTGAAAGTGTTTCCGGAAAGCGCCCCCATATCCTCGGTCCTCTTGTAAAAGGAACAGGTAAAACCTTCGGGATCGTTTGCTCTGAGATTAAAGGTTACCTCGTACCCCGGGTAAACCGAGAGTTTTGAATCGCCGGTGTAAACAGGCCTGTAATTTACCTGCTTGCCGGCGCCCCGGGTGTTGTAATAAATATTAACCACCGCAGGGTTGCTGTCATAAACCCCGTTATTGGCAACGAAGATAACGGAGGTGCGGCAATCCGGCAGTTTGGCGTTTGCAGGCACTATAATACGGTAATCCCCTCCCCCCTCGTCCGAGACAATTGTGTCCGGGTTACCGCAGATAACTTTTGTCTTGAAAGTGAGCGGCCGGCCCTGAATGTCATAGCTGTCAGACACGGAAACCACTACCTGAACCTGTTGGGACGCAGCCTGCTGGTAAAGCGCGCAGGTTTTGTTAAAATATGTTTTTGTGCCTGTGAGAGTGGAAACTTCCCTAATAAGCGTAATCGGAGGAGCAACGGTCATAGTCTTCGCCATCGCGACCATCGCTCCCATATGGAGCGCGTCATTAAACATATGGAAATTGTCGTTATAATGCGTGGTTTTCGTTGCAACATAGCTGTTGCCGTTAGTTATATAGGCCACGCGGTGTCTGAGTTCGCTCTCGTAGGGCGCATCGTAAGGCAGACAGGCTTTCCACATATACAATAGAGTCGCAATGTAAATGCCCTGGCGTTTTAGCTCCTGCTTCGTCGCTATCGGCATAAATGCGCCGGCAATAGCCATTTTCAATAGCCCATAAACTTCAGAACCGGAAGAACCGAGCGAATCAAAATAGCAGGGCGCATACGCTTCAAATAAATCATCCATTTTAACGTCATCAAATTCTGTGTACGAAATATGCGCCGGCCCGGCGCGAAGGCAGTTCTTGAAATACCATCTTTTTTCCACACCCAGAGTGCCGTACTGGTAATCAGTTCCGCTGTTGGCGATGTCATGCCCCATAATCGTAGTTGACTGACTGGTGAAATTGACGCCAAACTTATCAATCCCGGGATCGCTTTGAATATTTCCTTTATAAGCGTTTATCCAGGGAGAAGACCCCCACCAGAGAGTATTAAGAGTGTCGCCAAAATAACCACCGCCTATATAACTGTGCGGCGTCTCGGGAGTTGTACTGTTGCCGTCCACACTGCAATAGACATCGTATAAGAAGCCGGCGTATTTCCTGCCGACCCAATCAGTCTTCTTAAACTCCATGAATTTCCCGGGGGTTATCATATCATCAGGATACATATTATTAGTTACGGCAGTGGCGGAGAGAGACCCTACCTGCCCGGGCGCTATCAGGGCTGCGTCCGTGACCGGCGTGGAATCAGTGTCCCAGAGTTTCCAGCTTGGAGGATCCGCAGGGTAGTACGGGTTCATTATGGGGTAGGCATAAATATTAAAACTCGCCGTCAGAAAACAAGCGGCCAGAAATAATATTGTTTTCATGCTTTTCATATCTCTCCTCCCTCTCTTTCACCAACAACCAACTAAATATATTTTTGTTTTTCTATTTTTCTTTCTTTCTGGTATTCTGATTTCTGTTTTATGTTTTTCTAGTCTTCTGTTTTTCTGTTTTTCTGTCTTTCTGTTTTTCTATTTTTCTGTCTTTCTGGTTTCTGTTTTATGTTTTTCTGTTTTTCTATTTTCTTTTCTCTTTAGTCTTTTACATCCACACTTGTCAGTTGATGCCATCCGTTCTCAAGTTTGCCCTTTATGGCAAACCAGACACAGGGCTTCTCCTGCTCGTTCACAATAGCCATTGCCAACTTCACTTCTCCGCGTTCAAAGCCTTTAGGAAAAATAACATCTTCCTGAAACCAATAATTGCCCGGCAGCCACTTGCGGATATCTTCTTTAAAAGTAAGAACCTTTTCCTTCTTTCCCTGGCTGAAACGCAGGGCAAATTTGTACGGCCGGTATATTGGTGCGCAGCCGACATTGTCAATATATATTTCAGCATGGAACTTCTCTCCGCCTTTAACTTCAAGAGGGAGAAGGGCTTGCCTGAGCGCGTAACGGTAGCCGATTTTTCTGTCAAACTCCTCCATTTTGGAAATAACTTTTTCGGGGTAAAACACATTCTTAGGCATAAAGACTGACGAATGGTAGCGGCAGCCTTCATATATTATTTTGTCAAAATCATACCCCGAGCAAACCCAGGATGCTACAGTACCGCAGGTTTCCATCGTGACCGGGGCCGTCTTCCAGGAATCAAGGGAGCCCGAGAAAGAAATACTTTTCGGATAGGCATCGTAAGTGTGGTTCCAGCCCAGGTTTGGCGGCACATCCGGCACATTCGCGGCATTCAAATCGCCGATGCAATCAGCGCGAAACCCGATGTTGTGTCCTGTCTTTTTTGAAATCTCCACGGCGTGCTTGTGTCCGGGTGTTCCGAGCATTCCGAGGAGCTGAGTTTTTTTAAAGGCTTTGAGATAGATATCGACAAGTTTTGCGCCGGTCTCGGGGGTGGCATTTCCTCCCCCTTCTCCCCAGAACCCGCCGTAAGCCATATCTATGCTCTCGAGGTCGGGATGCCCGTCATAGCGCAGACCAAAAGCCTTGATGAAATCTCCGAAGTGTTTCAGGTAAAGAGGGTCATTGTGGTCCGGCTCATAAGCGCTATAAGTTATCTTCTCGTTCCACTTGATGCCGGTATCCCAGAGCCAGCCGGGGAGATTCACAAAGGGAAGCGGAGGGCATCTTTTCCCATCCGGGCGAGGTTTGTTTAGGCCCAAAGTAAAAGGCTGAAATCTTAACTGGGCTGTCTGACCAACGGCTTTCGCGGATTTTAGCGTGTTGTCTATTATGCTCCAGTTAAACTTACCTTTCTTCGGTTCTAACCAGGCCCACGGCCACCTGCAATAAGTGAGCGTCGTACGGGGGGCGTAGCCTATATTGTTTTTTACTTTACCGCGACCCGGGAAAGTAAGAGGTCCGTGAGTATCAGACCAAACCATAGTTGGATAGACCGGCATACCCTGAAAACGCTGAAAGGTTGTGGTGCCGCGGTGAGGGTTGTGAATATAATCGAAGTGCTCCTCCGGTCTTACCCTCTGCACCTCTT
>JBAXDA010000151.1:0-4630 GCA_037141215.1 Candidatus Firestoneibacteriota bacterium
AGATACTTAATTTTTACGGAAAACTGTACGAACTTGACAGGGTAACGCGGGATAAACGGATAGCAAAAGCTCTGGAACTGGTCGGGCTTTCCCGCAGAAAAGATTCAAAACTAAAGGAGTTTTCAAAGGGCATGCTGCAGCGCGTAGGCATAGCTTCACTGCTTCTCAACGACGGGGAGCTCTTCTTCCTGGACGAACCGACTTACGGACTTGATCCCCTTGCCACAAAAGAAATGAGGAATATAATCCTTTCCCTAAAGAAACGGGGAAAAACTATTTTTCTTAATACTCATCAGATCTCCGAGGTACATAAAATCTGCGACAGAGTAGGGATACTTCATGAGGGCCGTCTAATCAGGGAACTGCCGGTTTCAAAAATAAAAGGCTCGCTTGAGGAGTATTTTGTAAAAACGGTGAAAAGCTATGGAAAATAAAACCTTAAGTAAAATAATGGCGGTTGCCCAGAATGTCTTAAACGAGTGTATAAGGCATAAAATTCTCAATGTGCTCTTTATCTTCGCCGCGGCCATAATCGGAGGCTCCTTCATAATAAAGGAGCTCGCTCCGGGAGCCGAGAAAAGAGCGCTTATTGACACGGGCTACGCGAGCATTGAACTCTTCGGATTCCTAACGCTTTTGATTAGCATTTTTATCACAACTTTTGAAGAGTTTGAAATGAAGAACATCTGGATAACCCTCACAAAACCTGTCGGCAGAACAACCTATACTCTCGGAAAATTTGCCGGCATCTCGCTGACGCTTATCCTGAACATCTCTCTGATGTTTATACTGCTGCTCGGCCTCGCCCTGCTTAACGGGATGGCGCTTGACATAAATTATTTTCTTGTGATAATCGGGGTGACCTTAAGTCTCCTGGTTACGGCGGCTTTTTCCCTGCTCTTTTCCATAGTCTCCACAAATCTGCCGACCGGCATAACCTTCTCGGCGCTTTTCTTTTTCATCGGGCACCTGACAGTGCATCTTAACTCCCTGGCGGATAAAGACACAACCGCGCCGGCTCTAAAAATACTGCTCAAGGCGATTTACTACATACTTCCGAATCTCTCGGCCTTCAATCTGAAGGATAAGGTATACATGGTAGACGGGGCCTTCAATTTGTTCTATATCTTCTCGACCCTGGCTTACGGCCTGGCTTATATTGTCGCCTGCCTGATAATTACGAACATTGCTTTCTCAAAAAAAGAAATGTAAAGCAGGTGAGAACCGCACAGGTAGCGCTATCACAGCTCAAAATGAAGCAATTACGCAGATTTCATATGACTTTTATGGACTAACCATGGACCGTAAACAATACATATACCTGACTGCTGCCGCCTTGCTCGTTTTTGCGGGGCTTACTTTCCTCGGAGAGCAGCCGTACTTTAAACAACTTCACACACCCTATCCCTTCCGCGAAACTGCTTCGGTTGCTCCCTATGCGTATGTCTCAGGAGTAAGCGGGTTCCGCGCCGTAACTGCCGATTTTCTTTGGATGGATATCGTCCAATATATAGGCGACCCGGAAATAATGAAAATAAGATATCCCGAACTTGGCAGGAAGTTCTCTAATTTGATACTTATGGACCCGAATTTTACTTATCCCTACCTTGCGATAAGCGGCATGTTTATGTTTGAACTAAAAGAACGCGAAAAAGCCCTGGAACTGATCAAAGAGGGCATGAAGAACAACCCAAAATACTGGATCTTCAATATGTATCTTGCGGCCTATACCTATAGCATGAAATGGGACGCTACAAAAGACACAAGGGACTTCAGGAAGATAGTGCTGAATATTGAGAACGCCATGCGCGACGAGAGCCATCCGCCGATGCTGGAAAGGATACTCGGCAGTCTTTACCTTAAACTTGCCGAACTTGAGCCGGCCAACAAGCAGGTATGGGAAACCAGAGCCATAAAACACTGGCTCAGAATGTACGAAAAACCGACGGAAAAACTGAACAAAGAATACGCGGAGAAAAAGCTTAAGGAGTTCGGCATAATCAATTAATGATTAGACCGGCGGCGTGGAATTAATACGGGAGCAGTTCAATTATAATCCTAGAATCCTCTTTTATCCGCGCTTACCGCGTCCAGTTCAATCTCAAACAGCAGTTCACCCCTACAGACCGTCGTGAAGGCAGGCACGCCAGGCAGTTCCGGAATACCGGCTTCTCTGCAGTACTTTGAGAACAGGGGAAGGTGTTTCTCTTCTTTAAAGTAGATTATGCTCCTGGCAACATTTTCCCAGCCCATACCCCTTGAATCCAGTATTGCCTTAACAACTTCCATTGTTTTCTGTATCTGTTTTTCTACATCGCCCGTATGCACGGAAGCGCCGTCCGGAGCTATGCTTGCCGTTCCGGAAATCAGAAGCCTGCGGAGATTCCCGCTGTGTATTTCAACAGCCCTGCTGAAAGCGCTTTTGTATTTCAGCGCCTCGCACTGAAGAGGCGAAACCACTTTAAAAACAGCTTCCCCTTCCGAAGGTTTGACGGCAAATGCTGAAACGGAAAGAAAGGTTCCCGCAGGATTGCAAGCTCCTATACCGGTGCTTGCCGGGGAGAACCTCTGAAAGACGCCTTTGCCGCTCATAAAGCCGGTCCGCGCTTCATTGAATTCCTTATACCATTCCAGCAGCCGGTCAAGGTAAAACCAGGTGCGGGCAACATGGGAAAAATCCATATTTGCCTGCTCCAAGGCTGCAAGCATATTTTCATATGTTTCTCTTACCTGTTCTTTCTGAGAAGCAGCCGCTCCGGCGGGGCCCAGGTTACTGAGATAAGCATATTCGGTTCCGCCTGCATTGAAAGCATAGCCCGCCGTTGTTCCGCCGGCTTTTAGTTCCCTTACGGCGCACCCTGAAACCGCAAATATCTGTACTCCGGTTAAAGGAAAATGTTTCCGGTCATCATGGTCAAGCCTCATAACAGGAAGCGCCAGCTTTCTCAAAACAGCGGGCATGGCCTCTCCGGAAGAAACACCGCCAAAAGACAGGGCAAGCAGAGCCTTGGCTCCGTGCTCCTTTAGGAAGGTCTCTATCCTTTCAAGGGAAGACTCTCCGCCGCGGGTAAGGTCAAGGCTCAGATAATGTTCGTAACAGCCTTCCAGCGGTATGGTCACAGCCGTCATTCCGCCGCGGGTTAATTTATTGACCGGCGTGCTATTTACTTCCATTGCGTTCTCCCTTTTTCGGCGTCTCAACAGTCACTTGTTCTTTCGCTCCCGGCAGTTTCTCTCTCGTTGTTTCCAAAGCGGGTTTCTCTGCAGTAACCTGCGGTTTTGTCCCGGGAAGTTTCTCACCCGTTGTTTCCAAGGCGGGTTTCTCTGCAGTAACCTGCGTTTTTGTCCCGGGCAATTTCTCCGGAGTTGTGTCCTTTGCCGGGCGGGGCGCTTCTTTCTTTTGTCTTGCCTCGGGAGGCGGGCCTTTTCCTTTCAATACATTTACATAAAGTAAAGGCGCGCTGACATAGATTCTCTCTCTTCTGTTCTTATTCTCCGGGTTCGCGGGATCAGGGACAACAAGGTTAGCAATGCCAGTCAGTAATATTTCCGCGGGGCCCGGTTTGGCTTTCCAGTCGGCCCTCAAAATCAGCATTATATTATCCTTTTCTTTGCCGATGAAATTATTTCTAATTGCAAGCCCTTCCGGGGCTCCTGTTAACTGGAGCTGGAGCGGCTCGGCAAAATCTTTGGCCCTGGAAATATTCAAGCGGATTCTGCTCTCATTGCCCTGCATCAGATCAACGGGCTTGTTCTCGGGCAGAACATAAGAAAACGCATAAGGCGCCGGCTTACCCACCAGTATTACCATGCTCTCGGCCTCCACAAGATGCTTCCAGGCAAAGGCTTGCATCTCTTCATCGGCAGCAATAACGGGCCTGATGGCCACCGAACCGTTAATAACCGCCAAGCCTTCAAGCGTGAAGGTCTTCACGCCTTCAATACAGTCTTCCGGAACGTTAACATTGACCAGAGCTTCATTCTTTCCTTCCGGCACTACAGCATGGTCTATTATCAGCCCGGAACCACTTCCGCTTTTCAAAGCTATGATTACGGGACCGTTGAAGCCGTCCTTGCGCAGCAGCCTTACTCTGAAACTCCCGGAACCTCCCCTGGGAACGGTTAAACCGGAAGGGAATGCCCAGGCTTCATAATCAGGAAGTTTTCCGCCGACACGGAGCCGGTAGGCATACTCCGGCCCACCCTTGTTTTGAAGGTCTTTTAGCTTAATAAGGTAGCTGCCATCTTTTGGAATTTTTAAGGTAATGGAGGAATCAGAGTGATGCGTGAGTTCTCCGTACCATTTATATTGCGGGTCATCGTCATTCTCCGCGAGTTTTTCCCCCGCGCTGTTGAAAACGGCAAGCCAGGAATCCAGCGGAGAACCCAGCCTTCTCGCCGAAGTCTCTATGACTACTTCCTCTCCGGCTTTTCCGGAAAAAGAATAAAAATCAGGCATGCCCGGGCTTTCTATCCTGCCGTTCACTACTACCGGCAGAACCAGCGGAAGGGCTTTTTCCGGAGAATTATTCTCTCTCGTTTTGTATATTTCCGGCAGTTTGCTTATCTCAAAAGGCAGGCGGTTAAAAACTGCGCCGTCTCTTTTAAAAAGATTAATCAAGCGCGGGGG
>JBAXDA010000152.1:0-4617 GCA_037141215.1 Candidatus Firestoneibacteriota bacterium
ACGGAACGGCTTTCTTGGCTTATTTCCAGGCCGGTATCGTAAAAGATGGTCAAAGAGCACTCTGGAACTCCGGATGTGCTTCTATGGGCTACGAGTTGCCACTTTCTATAGGAGTAAGTTATGCAGCTAAAGGAAAAGATGTTGTCTGTATAGGCGGTGAAGGAAGTATGCAGATGAATTTGCAGGAACTTGAAACAATTATTTACAACAAATTGCCAATAAAAATATTCTATATAAATAATGCAGGCTATATCTCTATTAAGCAGACTCAGGATAGTTTCTTCAACGGCAGAAGATATGGCTGTGATTCCGATACTGGAGTAGGGTTTCCGGATATTATTAAAATTGCCAAAGCCTATGGATTTAATACCTACACTCTTAGAGATCAAAAAGGACTGGAAGGTAAAATCATGAAAATATTGGCTAAAAAGGGGCCGCTACTTTGTGAGGTTGAACTGGTCAGGGACTACAAATTCATGCCGAAACTCTCTTCTGAGGCTAAACCGGATGGAAGAATAGTCTCAAAACCGCCTGAAGATTTATATCCTTTTCTTGACAGAGAGGAATTCAAAAAACATATGATAATCCCTATGATTGAGGAATAGGGGTTCTCCACTAGGGTTTGAGAGGTTTTTGCTTGATAAGGCCTGTACTATATAGTATTATATTACAACATCACAAATATTGGAGGAAAAATGAATAATTTGGAAAGAAAAATGGTAGATGTACTTAAAGATCTGAGGGAAAATCACGGGGTTATAGGCATTAAAGCTGAGTTTGAAGCTGAGGGAACGCGTACTGACGAAGCGTTAAGACTCAAGGATGTGATTAATAAAGCAGGACTTAATCTAACTCTGAAAATAGGCGGTTGTGAAGCTATCCGGGATATCTATGAGGCAAGGACTATCGGGGTTGAGAGAATAGTGGCCCCAATGGTTGAGAGCGCATTTGCTTTGAAGAAGTATCTTAAAGCTATTAAATTATCAGTCCCTGAGGAAGAACAGCAGGATATCGATTTTTGTATCAATATTGAGACCATTTCAGCTGTGAAGTGCCTTGATGAAATGCTTGCCATGCCTGAAATATCCAAACTTGACGGACTTGTAATCGGAAGGACTGACATGTCCGGGTCGCTTGGTCTTTCAAGCGACGATATAAATACTGACCAGATATTCAAACTGGTTAATGAAGTAGTTATTAAGGCAAAAAAACTACCTAATCTTGATACTACGGTAGGCGGTGGTGTCTCGGCTCAGTCAATCCCGTTCTTTCAAAAACTGCCTGCCAAGTCGCTTGACAGGTTTGAAACAAGAAAAGTAATATTTAAGACTGATGAAGCTATTAAGAAAGACGCGGTAAAAGGGATATTGAAAGCAGTAGGCTTTGAACTGCTCTGGATCAAGAATAAGAGAGATTACTATTCCATAATCGCAAATGAAGATGCGAACAGGATAACTGCACTGGAGTCAAGATACAGGAAGAGCATAGAGGCGTCCGGTGGCAAAGTCGAATAAAGAAAAGCCTTCTGGTTTTAATAGGATTAAAGCTGTTGCTTTTGACCTTGATGGTACTATATATCTGGGCAATCAACTTATAGACGGAGTTAAAGAACTTCTTGAACTTCTTTCCTTAAAACACATCAAAGTGTTTTATTTTACCAACAATTCCATGAAGACAAGAGAACAGGTTTTTAAAAAGCTTTACGATATGGGCATTGAACTGACTCTTGACCAGGTTTATACCTCAGCTTACGCGACTGCCAAATACATTGCAAAGGCTGATATGAAGAATGTTTACTGCATCGGCTCAGATGATCTTAAGAGACAGCTGGAAGCTGAAGGAGCAGTTGTTTCCGAGGATACTGAAAATGCTCAAGCTACGATTATCGGGCTTGATCCGGAGTTTGACTACAAGAAGCTTGCGAAAGCAATGAATGTCATAAGGAAAGGCGGGAAGATAATCGCTTGCAATGTGGACCGGAATTATCCTGTAGAAAATGGAGTACTCCTTCCGGCATGTGGAGCCATTGTTGCGGCTGTTGAAGGCAGTTTGGGGGTTAAAACAGATTATATAGTAGGCAAGCCCGGCATATTTATGATAGAGCTCCTTGCGAAAGACTGGGGCTTGAAAAATATTGATATACTCGTGATTGGGGATACGTTTGACAGCGATATAGCTATGGCTCGTAAATTTGGTTCTCCGAGCATACTTATAACCGAGAAGAAAGTTAAAGAGAATTCCGGAATGAAGGTTGTCGAAAAAACGAGCGACATAAAAGCTGTATTGGAGAAGATGCTGTAATAGGCAATAAAAGGGTTGCGTGTCGTTTTGAAAAGAAATGAAGGAACAAGAAGGTTCATAAAATTTCTGCTGGTTGGAGTATTGAATGCCGGATTTGGTTACGGCGTTTATTATTTATCCCTGGTACTGGGAGCTCATTATTCAGTTGCTGCATTGATTTCTACAGTTTGTGGCGTCTTGTTTAACTTTAAAACAACGGGAACATTTGTTTTCAAAAACACCAAAAATAGCCTGGTATTTAAGTTTATAATGATTTATGTGGTGATTTATCTGGTCAATATAGCAGGGATTAAGGCTTTCCTGATGATTGGAGTTAACAGCAAAATTTCATTTGCTTTGCTGATTCTGCCTATGGCATTGGTATCATTTGCGTTGCAGGGCAAATATGTTTTTAACATTCCAAAGGGGAAAAAATGAAGACAATAAGCATTGTAAACCCGTGCTACAATGAAGAATCAAATGTATTGGAAGTTTACCGCAGAGTCAAAGAAGTCTTCGCTAAGCTCAAGGACTATGACTACGAACAGATATTCATAGACAACTGCTCGAAAGATGATACCGTAAAAATACTGCGGGAGATTGCCGCACAGGACAAAAGAATTAAAGTAATCGTCAATTCAAGAAATTACGGACATATCCGCTCGCCGTTCCATGGACTCCTCCAGGCAAAGGGTGATGCGGCCATACTTCTGGTCTCCGATCTGCAGGACCCGCCCGAAATGATAGCCGATTTTATTGCAAAGTGGGAGAGCGGGTTTAAGATAGTTGTCGGCGTAAAAAAACAGAGCGGCGAAACCAAGTCTATGTTTTTTATAAGAAAAGCATTCTATAGGTTCATAAACAAAATATCGGAAATAGAGCTTACAGAGAACTTCACCGGCTTTGGGCTCTACGATAAAAGGATCATAGAAGTTCTGCGCACTATAGACGACCCGTATCCTTACTTCAGGGGCTTAATCTGCGACATAGGCTTTGAGCGCGCGGAGATAGAGTATTTCCAGCCGACAAGGAAAAGAGGGATAACCAAGAACAACTTCTATACTTTATACGATATGGCAATGCTCGGGATTACAAATTATTCCAAACTGCCTCTTCGGATAGCAACGATTATAGGTTTTATATTGTCAGTCCTGAGCATACTTGTTTCCTTTGTATATCTTATTTTAAAGCTCGTGTTTTGGCAGAGTATCCCATTTGGATTCGCGCCGATTATTATCGGGCTTTTCTTCTTTGGGTCGGTCCAGTTGTTTTTTACCGGTATTCTGGGGGAGTATATTGGTTCGATCTATACTCAGGTGCTTAAAAGGCCCCTGGTAATAGAGAAGGAAAGGATTAATTTTGACGAAGCTAAAGTCGAGAGCAATAAAGGATGATAGTGAAGGCCTGCTATTTGATAACTACTGATGTTTAAGGTTAATGCTTCAAAGGGAAAATGTTAATGGGAACCTTACTGCTAATCCTGCTTGATACTCTTGGAATGTTTTTTTCTTACCAGTTTTCATACTATATCAGATGTTTTGTTTTTCCCAAATATCTTGCGCTGCCGGAACCGCTTCCGCTTGCCTTATTCAACCCTATTTGGCTTCCTGTGATATTTATTTTCCTTTTCTGGTATGAGAACCTTTATTCAAAGAAATACCCGTTCTGGGAGGAAGTGAAAGTAATCTGGAAAGCCTGTATCCTTGCGACCCTCGCCTTGCTTTCGGTGGTGACAATAAGCAAAATGACTTCATCCGTATCAAGAACTATATTACTTCTGACACTGCTCAATTCTTTCTGGATCCTGCCGCCTTTAAGGTACTACGGGAAAAGACTGATGTTCCGTCTCGGAATAAAGAAACGGAAAGTGCTGATTGCCGGAGCCGGCGCTACCGGGGAATTGCTGCTGAAAACACTTTCAAAAGAAAAAAATATGGGATACGAAGTAATAGGCTTTGTGGATGACAATATAAGGTTAAAAGGCAAAGTAATAGGCGGCGCGAGGGTCCTCGGAAAGATAAAAGATATAGACAACTTCCTGAGCCGGGGAGTGGAAGTTTTCGTTGCCATACCAGGTATAGAAGGCGAGGAAATAGTCGCATTGGTAAACAACCTCCAGAAGAAAGTTAAGAGAGTCTCCTTTATACCAAATCTTTTCGGTATCCCCTTCCTTGAAAGCGACATGGATTTTCATTTTGAGAGTCAGATATTAATCTTGAATGTAAGGAATAATCTTAAGACTTTTTCCAATCGTCTCGTGAAAGCTGTTTTTGATTACGTTGTGTCTATTGCTATCACAATAGTGTTGCTTCCGGTGTTAATGCTTATTTCACTTGC
>JBAXDA010000153.1:0-4603 GCA_037141215.1 Candidatus Firestoneibacteriota bacterium
CTCCGCCAGAACATGCTCCGGCAAGCCTCTCTCTTAATTCAGATAAAAGAGGACGAAGGCTGGTTCTCGGAGAAATTCCCCCAAGGTGTTGACGAGTTGTACTTTGAGATCAAGGGACCCATTACCGATATTGAACAGCTCCAGGGAGTTTTTGAGATCTTTGCAGGCGCCCTGGACGGCATCTGCGGCCTGGATTCGGCTTACCGCAAGTAACAGAGATAAACGAGCGTACTCTAAAACTTCGTTTTCTTTTACACTTCCCGTGAACATAAGTATTTTTTATCCTTCACCCCCGTCTCTCTCCTTCTTTATGATTAGTCGCATATTCCCGGGAGCACGGCAAGGATAGAATAATTTCATTAATGCGTATAGGAGGTTTTATGAAAATATTAATAGTCGGCGGAGTCGCAGGCGGCGCAAGCACCGCAGCAAGACTTCGCAGGCAGGATGAAAAAGTTGAAATAATTATGTTTGAGCGCGGCGCGGAGATATCTTACGCGAACTGCGGCATACCCTACCACATCGGAAAGGTAATCAAGGATAGGGCCCAGCTGACGCTTGTCACAAAAGAAGACTTTAAAAAAATGTTCAATGTTGAGGTAAGGGTCAATACCGAAATCCTTTCAATTGACAGAAAAGCAAAAACAATAAAAGCCCGGGATCTTTCAAATGACAACACCTATGAAGAGTCCTACGACAAGCTGGTGCTTTCTCCGGGCGGAGCGCCTTTAAGGCCGCCGATTCCGGGGATAAATGACTCCAGGATTTTTACCATCAGAAATCTTCACGACATGGATCTTGTGATAGGCTTCATAAAGGATAATTCCCCGAAAAGAGCGGTGATTGTGGGGGCTGGCTTTATAGGCCTTGAAGTTGCGGAAAATTTGAAAGGTCTTGGCATGTCTGTTTCTGTTGTTGAACTCGCAGGACAGGTAATGAACCTCATGGATTTTGAGATGGCTGCGCTTATTCACGAACACTTTAAACAGAAAAATGTTGCGCTCTATCTGAATGACGGCGTAAAGGAATTTAAGCAGAATGGCAAAGACCTGCTCTTGCAGCTGCAAAGCGGCAGGACCATAAAGTCAGATATGGTCGTGCTCTCTATCGGCGTTAAACCGGAGATTAAGCTTGCAAAGGAAGCGGGGCTGGAGATTGGCCCGCTAGGCGGGATAAAAGTATCAGATTCTCTTCAAACCGCGGACCCTGATATTTACGCGCTCGGAGACGCCGTTGAAACAAGAGAACTGGTCAGCGACACCCCCGCGCTGGTGCCCCTTGCCAATGCGGCCAACAAACAGGGCAGAATAGTCGCCGACAATATCTCCGGCAAAAAAAGAACCTACGGCGGCACACCCGCAACCGCGATAGCGAAGATCTTTGACCTTACAGCGGCAATAACCGGAAACAGCGAGAAGCAGTTAAGCAAAAGAGGAGTCAAGTACGGGAAAGTTTTTTTAATCCCCTCTTCCCACGCAGGCTACTACCCGGACGCCTTTCCCATGACTTTCAAGCTGCTCTACGACAATAAGGACGGCAGGCTTCTCGGCGCTCAAATAGTAGGGATAGAAGGAATAGACAAGCGCATAGATGTGGTGTCGGCAATGATCCAGATGAAAAAAACGATTTTTGATCTGGCCTCTCTGGAACTGGCCTACGCTCCTCCTTTCTCTTCGGCCAAAGATCCCGTCAACCTTGCAGGCATGATAGCGGTCAACCAGATGGAAGGCAAAAACCCCGTGGTCTACTGGAACGAGGTTGAAGCTCTCCGCAAAGAAGGCGCCCTTTTTCTGGATGTAAGAAGTCCGCTTGAATTTGACCTCGGACATATTGAGGGGGCGCTGAACCTTCCTTTGGCAAAAATAAGATCCTCGCTCAACACAATTCCGACCGGAAGAAAAGTAGTGGTTTACTGCAACCAGGGGAAGACCGCCTATTTTGCCCTTACAATTCTAAGGAATTCCGGCTACGCCAATACGGTAAACTTGAGCGGCGGCTACAAATTATACCACCAGACCGTTGTGCCCCAGGAGAACACCGGAGTCTCGGAAGTATTTGTGGATAAAACAGACGATATCAAGGGGGTCATTCCCGGGAAAGGCCGGCTTGTCTCGGTTAACGCTTCCGGGCTTCAGTGCCCCGGTCCTATAATGGCCCTGGCTCAGAGTGTCGGCTCCGTAAACGAAGGCGATGTCGTGGAGATAACAGCGACAGACCCTGGTTTCAAAAATGACATCGCTACCTGGTGCGAAAAAACAGGGAACCTGCTACTTTTCGTTAAAGACGAAGACAAGCATCTTTTGGCTCAGATACAGAAAGGCACAAGGATAGTGGAGGATTTCAAAGGAGCAATTCCGCACGACAAGACAATTGTTGTATTCAGCAAAGATCTTGACAAAGCCCTCGCTGCGTTCGTTATAACTAACGGAGCCGTTTCCATGGGACGCAAAGTAACTCTCTTTTTTACCTTCTGGGGCTTGAACATCCTAAGAAAGACCAAGGGTCGTTCCCCCGCAAAAGATTTTTTAAGCATGATGTTTGGAATAATGATGCCAAAAGGCACAAGAAAGCTCGGGCTTTCAACAATGAACATGTTGGGAATGGGGCCTTTGCTTATTAAGCACATCATGAATAAGAAGAATATACAATCTCTTGAAACGCTTATCCGGGCGGCAATGGATTCCGGCGTCAGAATAGTAGCCTGCCAGATGTCGATGGATATGATGGGCATCAAGAAAGAAGAGCTGATAGACGGCGTGGAGATAGGCGGGGTGGCTAATTATCTGGGAGCGGCGGAAGATTCCGACACTAATCTTTTCATATAGAAGCTAACTAAAAGGGAACAGCCCCAAAGGCTTGTTCCCTTTTTATTGCAAGGCAATTATTTTAGTTTTTCTATTCTATGCTTACAATTTTTATCTTGAAGGTCAGATCCTTGCCCGCAAGAAAATGATTAAGATCGAGAACCGCGCCTTCGGCGTTCACTTCGACAACAACCGCTTGGTGGACATTCCCTGACTGGTCCTGCAGCGGCACCATCATACCCTTCTCCACCTTAACATCTTTGGGAAAGAAATCCTTTTTGAACTTCATCAGCATTTTCTCGTCGCGTTTTCCATAACCTTCTTCACATTTGAAAGACACCGTCTTTTCTTCGTTAAGTTTCATGCCTTCCACCGCTTTATCGAAACCTTTTATCATCTGACCCGCACCGACAGTAAAACCAAGCGGACTCTCCGGCTTGGACTTGTCAAATACCTTGCCGTCTGCCGTAGTTGAACCTTCATATTGAACCTTAATCTTGTCCCCTTTCTTTACCGTCATTTTTATTTCTCCCTTGGCGCCGGGCTTAAGCTCCGCAGCAGTTTTTATTTCTGTTTTCCCGGATTCAGGTTTTGCCGCAGACTCGCGGGAGCAGGCGGCGGTTAAAGCCAGGGCTGACAGAATACAGGCAAATTTGACGAATTTCATAGTTTTCTCCTTTTGTTTAATTTGCAGAAGTTTAACATATCAAACCGCCTTTTTCAACAAAAGAAAAAGGGAAGGCGGATTTAGCGCCTTCCCTTTGTTGCTTGCTGTTTTACTTCTTTGCCGGAGCTTTTACCGGCGCTGCTGCGGGTGCTTTCGCAGTAGATTTTGCAGGCGCAGTTGTTGCCGCCTTTACAGCCTTTGCAGGTGCTGCAGCAGGAGCAGCTTTGGGGCACTTGCATTCGCCTTTGCAGGCGCATTTTGCCTTTTTATCTCCGGCGCATTCGCATTTAATTGCCGCGCCGCATTTTGCGCATTTGCAGGAGCCTTTCTTCATGTCTTTCATATCGCAGACACAGGGAGTCTTGCATTTCTCGCATTTGCACTCGCACTTTGCCGCTTCTACTTTTGCCGCAGTTTCAACTTTCGCTTCTTCCGTCTTTGCGCAGCCGGCCAACATAAGCCCTACCGCAACCAGGGGAAGTACTGCATAGATCAATTTCTTCATTTTACTTTCCTCCTCGATAAATTATACACCGCAAAGTGTATTATATTGATTTCAGGTATTATACCAAAGAAACTTGTTTTTTACTGCAACTATTTGTTTTATCCGGGACCTTCAAACGGCAAGCAGGTCTCAACCAATTTTAACAAGGAATTTAATGACTTCCGCAGCAAACTTGAGCTGGCCGGAGTTATTGAGATGCAGGTCGTCATAGCAGAGCCAGCTTTCTTTGGGTCCTGTCCAGGTAAAGCCGTGCGAATCTATTACAGGAACCTTCATATTTCTGCCCATTTTATTTATTGCATACGTTACTTCTCTTGTATAAATACTCTCTTCAACAAAGTACTGCCTGGAGCCGTTCACAAAAACCTGTTTTATGCCTTCTCGCTTAAGCATTTTTATCATTCCCGACATGCTTTTTCTGAACTTAGCCATCAATTTTGGCTCTTTGCCATAATTCGCACAGACAAGGTCGTTACCTCCAAAACCGACAACACAAAGATCCGGTTTTTCTAAAATAACATCTTTCTCAAAACGCGCTAACCCCTGCCGACTGGTCTGCCCTCCGATCCCTGTGTTTACTACTAGAACTTTATTATTAATAATTTTAAACATCTCAGAAAGAATATC
>JBAXDA010000154.1:0-4585 GCA_037141215.1 Candidatus Firestoneibacteriota bacterium
GTATTTGTTTCCCGCCGAGAGCAGAGATTTCTTCTATGAGTTTTTTGGTGTTAGCTTCGCCCTGTTTGAATTCTATTCCCGCGTAAAGGTCTTCGGTATTTTCGCGGACTATGACCAGGTCAATATCTTTATATTTTGAGCGGACACCCTCGTAAGATTTGCACGGACGGACACACGCATAAAGTCCGAGCACCTGCCTTAAAGCTACATTAACACTCCGGAAGCCTGTTCCTATAGGTGTGGTTACAGGAGCCTTGAGGGCCAGTTTATTTTTTTTAACGGATTCAATGGTCCTGTCGGGAAGGGGTGTTCCTTCTTTTGCCATTACATCAACGCCGGCCTCGACTTCCTCCCAGGAAACATTTATTCCGGTGGCTTCCACACATTTTTTTGCGACTTCGGCGAGCTCAGGCCCTATTCCGTCGCCTTTGATCAGGGTAATTCTGTAATTCATACTTCCTCCCGTTAAAACAATATTATAGCGAAGAACCAGGCGCATTTCCACTTGAAAAGCGGTTCCTTTACGATATAATAGTTTCCGGTGCGGCTTTCGAAGTGTCTACCTAACAGGTTGTTGCTATGGCAAGCCGAGAAATCGTACTCAATCCCGCAATTTGCTTCCAAATTGTGGGATAGCAGGCTGTTTAAGGTGCATTATTAAACTCCTCACGGATTTAGCAGGGTATGTATTTGCTAAATCCCTGAGCAGTTTTGTAGTTTTTCAACAGCCTGCTAAAGGCTGCCCGGTAGGAAACAAAAGGCGGGGTTATGTTAAAGTTCATTTTCAAGACAGCGCCCAAAGCTCTGGAAAGAGCAATAAAGAACGCAGTCTTCGGCTTGCTTTCGTTCTTTTTTGAACACCCTAAAAAAGTTGAGCCTTTAACAGATCCTCATAAGATACTGATAATATTTCCGGAGAATGCCCTCGGGGATCTGCTCTCCAAAACTGCGCTCCTTACAACACTTAAAGCTTCTTTCCCCGGAGCAGCCATAGATGTTGTGGCTGTGCGGAAAACCAACAGAATGGTTCTGGAACATAATCCTTTAATAAGGCATATTTATTTCAGGGAAATAGACCGCAGTAGTAAACTTGTTTTTAGTCTGAGGTTTCTAGGGCTTGTGCTTAAGCTCAGAAGAGAGCGGTATGACCTGGCAGTAACACCGTCAAGCGATAACCTAAGATACGCATTGTTCTGCGGGCTTACCGGCGCGAAACGCTGTGTGGGTTTTAGTTCAGAAAAGTCTAAATTCAAACGCTTTGAGGCTTTTCTCACCGACACTTATCCCGAAGACAACCTTCATTTTGTGGAAAAAAACCAGAAACTCGGAGCCTATATAGCCGGAGAGAAGGCTGTGGTAAAGAATCCCGCGCTCTTCCTCACTGATGAAGAATTGGCTTATGCGGAAAAGTTCTGGAAGACGGCCGGAGTGGACGGAGGGGATGTTGTCGTAGGCGTGCATCCTCTATTCGGAGAGCATATTGAGAGGAGATATTCCGCCGAAAATTTTGGCAAGGTTTACGGACTGATAAGAGAGGCTGTTCCTAAAGCAAAGCTCGCGGTTTTCTGGGGTCCGACCGAGAAAGAGAATATGCCGGCACTAATAAAACTGGCTGCAGGAAATATTATAATAGAAGATGTGAATTTCAGGAAACTGGCGGCTTTATTGAGAAGGCCGGATGTATATATTTGCTGTAATACCGGAACCAGTCATCTTGCAAGCCTGGCGGATGTGCCGGTAATACTTCTCTGCGAGCCAAAACTTCTTCACGAATTTGACCCGTGGGGCACAAAGGGAAATGTCATAAGGACGGAAACCGCCTTATGCGACAATATAAAACCGCAGGAGATAGCTTCACTGGGAGTTCAATTGCTCAGGAAATACTCTCCCGGCAAACTCTGATTCTGCTTGAATAATGGTGGCCTCGTGCTAAAATACTATTAATGTGCCGGTTAAGGAGCCAAGATGGACTTCCGAGAGATAATGCAGGACGCAATAACTCTTTTTGCTATTGTTAATCCTATTGGGGGAATACCATTTTTTCTTGAAATAACCAAAAATAAAAGCGAAAAGGAAAAAACCCATATTGCTTACCTGACCTGGGTTACCGGCGTTGTCCTGCTTGCGGGCTTCTCGTTTGCCGGACAGGCAATGCTGGATTTGGTCTTCCATATTACGCTCAATGATATCAAAATCGCAGGGGGAGCGCTGCTTCTGGTTATCTCAATACTAAATATCGTAAAAAATACGGGCAAAGACGAACATCACGGTGTTTCTGCTTCGGAATTATCTGCCGTGCCTCTGGCATTCCCTCTCCTCGTAGGACCTGGCTCTCTGGTTACAAGCGTTATAATCTTTCAGAAACAAGGTTTCCTTCTCTCTATGGTAATAATCCTTGCTGTTTCTGTCTGTATGTGGGCTACCTTGAGATATTCCGAGCCGCTTTTCAAGTTTATCGGAGAAATGGGCACCAAAGTGTTTTCGAAGGTAATGAGTGTTATTCTTGCGGCGATAGCCGTCAGATTTATTATGACCGGGATAACCTCGTATCTGAAGTAAACAAGAACACAGAAAGACCTAAAAAAACGGAAAACTCCGGCCTATAATATTCTCTAAACAGTTAATCTGTTTTTTTGCGGCCTGAGAGCAATGTTTCGGAAATGAGCGGAATGCGAAGGAGAAAACCGCATTGTTCGAAAGAATTCTATAGTCCTGTTTCCGAATGAAGTGAGTGGTACAGGAGAGTTATGCGGTTTCTGAGCATGGAGTGCTATTTTCGCCAATTGCGAACCGACGCAAAAAAACGGAAAACCCCCCAACAATGATTATTGAAATACCTCTATAATTTCTGTATAATTAATTCATTCTAATTCTAACGGAGGTTTTATCATGGGTAAAAGTTACAATATTGCGGTTATGGGCGGAGACGGCACGGGCCCGGAAGTTGTAGCCGAAGGCTTGAAAGTAATAAGCGCGGCCGAAGCCAAATTTGGCTTCAAACTTAATCTTACCAAGTTCGATTTTGGCGGCGAGAGATATATGAAGACCGGAGAGACTATTCCTGATTCGGCTATCGAGGAATTCAGAAAGTTTGATTCCATTTTTCTCGGAGCAATCGGACATCCGGAAGTGAAACCCGGGATACTCGAGGTAGGCATCCTTTTAAAGATAAGGTTTAAGCTGGATCAATATATTAATCTGCGGCCCGTAAAGCTGTATCCGAATGTGGAGACGCCGCTTAAAGATAAAAAGCCGGAAGACATAGATTTCGTGGTAATAAGGGAAAACTCAGGAGGTATCTATACGGGAATGGGCGGGGCCACAATGGTAGGAACACCCAATGAAGTTGCCACCCATGTAATGGTTTATACGAGACCGGTAGTTGACAGGTGCATGAAGTACGCGTATGAGTACACAAAGAAAAGGAACAGGAAGAAACAACTTACCCTGGTGCACAAGACGAATGTGCTCACTTATTGCGGAGACCTCTGGCTCAGATCTCACAGGGAAATGGGAAATAAATACTATCCGGATATCAAGCAGGATTATAACCATGTTGACGCGACTACCATGTGGTTTGTCAAACAGCCCGAGTTCTATGATGTTATCGTCACGGAAAATCTTTTCGGTGATATAATAACAGATCTTGCCGCTATGATTCAGGGCGGGCTGGGCGTGGCAGCCGGCGGAAATATTAACCCTGAAGGTGTTTCAATGTTTGAACCGATGGGCGGCAGCGCTCCGAAATATACCGGCAAGAATGTTATCAACCCGATAGCGGCAATTATGGCCGGCGCTATGATGCTTGATTATATCGGCGAAGAAAAAGCCGCTAAAGCCATAGAAGCTGCCGTTGTAAAGGCTCTGGTTTCAGGCAAGCTTAAGAGTATGTCTGCCGGCAGGATGGGGATGGGGACAAGAGAGGTCGGCGACCTTATTGCCTCAAATGTATAAAACCTGCTAAGAAGGTTTACTGATGAACGCAGCGCTGATACTGTTAATTACTGCCGCAATTTTTTACCTTGCTTACAGGTACTACGGCAGTTATGTGGCAAAGGTTTTTGACGAGAACGACGGTAATCCGACACCTGCGGTAAAGTTAAAAGATGACACAGATTATGTGCCTACAAAGCCTATTGTGCTTTTTGGCCATCATTTTGCAAGTATAGCCGGCGGCGGGCCCATTATCGGACCCACCGTAGCTTTGTTTTTCGGCTGGATTCCTGTCTGGCTCTGGATAGTGATAGGCAGCATATTCTTCGGCGCGGTGCATGACCTGGCCTCGCTGTTTACAAGCATAAGGGAAAGCGGAAAATCCATCTCCGAGATAGCAAAGAAGACGCTTGGCAATACAGGGTTTTTTCTCTTTATCAGTTTTACCATTATAATGCTGCTTACGGTGACTGCGGCGTTTCTCGGTCTGACAGCCGTGGCCCTTACTTCGCTTGTTCCGGTCTCACTGCTTAATCTTGAACCGGGACAGACGCTCCTGAAGACCGTTGAGTCCGGAGGCGTGATTAAAGCCCAGATCGGGGGGATTGCCTCGACTTCAGTCCTGGTCATTACCTGCTCTGCCCCTCTGCTT
>JBAXDA010000155.1:0-4574 GCA_037141215.1 Candidatus Firestoneibacteriota bacterium
TGGCGGAATACTCCGGCTCAATATTTGAGTTGGAGCCCGGGCCAAACCCGTGCCCCGCGTTCTTTACCCTGAGGAACAAAACTCCTGCGCCCGCGTCTTTTAAAAGTTCAGCCAGCTTCTCGGAATGTTTTATCGGAACGACTTTGTCCTGCTCGCCGTGCAAAAGAAAAACCGGCGGATTCTCCTTTGACGCATAATTTACGGGCGAGGCTCTTTTGTACTCCTCCGGATTTTCCTCGGGAGTTTTTCCCATGAGCCCCTTGTTCAGTTTAGGGTTCTTTGCGTAATACATCAGAATATCGGTAACCGGATACCAAACGGCAACTGCCTGCACCCTGCCGCAATTTCCGAAACCCGCGCCTTCGCCTGCAAAAGCCGTCATCAAAGCCAGGTGGCCTCCGGAAGAATCGCCGAAAAGCCCTATTTTAGCGTCGTTCAGGCCGTATTTTCCCGAGTTTTCCTTTAACCATTTGACCGCCGCGATGCAATCCTGCAGGCAGGCGGGAAATACTTTCTCGGTAAAAAACCGGTAATTTACCGAGGCAACCGCATAACCCCCGGAAACAAAAACGCCGGCAAGTTCCGAAAAATCCTCTTTATCGCCTTTATACCAGCCGCCTCCGTGGATGATTATGATAACGGGAAGTTTTTTGGCGGGCTTTTCTTCGGGTAGATGAAGGTCCAACGATTGCGGCTTGCCTTCGGGCCGGGCATATTCCAGATTTTTTAATACTTTGATATTAGCGGAGGGGCTAATCTCGGATTTTGAAGCAAATGAGTCATGAGCCGTAAAGAGAAGGAGAAGAAAACCGGCACCAAGCAGTTTTATTTTTTGTGCGGAAATTCCGGCCATTCGGACTCCTGGTTTTCTTACTTTTTGAGGTGTAAAACAAAGAGCGCCCGAAACACTCGAGCGCCCGTCAATAATTCTATTTTCCGAAAAGACCCTCAAAAGGGTTGTTCTCTGTTTTAGCGTCAACCTTAAAAACCGCATCAGCAATTTCTTTATCCACCTCAAGCACCTTGACAACGATAGCCATGTCAATTTTGTCTTCTTTAAATATGTCCGTTTTCATGGGAACTTCATAGTCGTCATTGAGCGCCTTAAACTCGGAATTTACCAGCTTCATATTGCCGCCTTCGGCTTTTATCAGGCTCAGGGATTTTTTATCCACCCAGATCTTTTTCAGATACTCCTCGCCTCCGTCGCCTTCTATTACCCAGCAATTCCTGCCCGCGATAACTTCTTCGCCGGACAACTTTACATTGTCGTTAAACTTCTTGCACCAGCCGAAAATACCTTTATCGTTTTCGTCATAATATTTGGCGGTCTGCTTGCTTACCATGCCTCCAAAAGCCAAAAGGCTCCAGTAAGTTTTTCCGTCATAAACAATATCCGAGGTGAAGGTTCCGGAGCCGTTATTCATTCTTTTTTTATCGCCTTTGATCAGCGTTTCAAAAGAACCGGTAAAGCCCCAGGGGGCCTTCTTCTCGTAAAGCATTCTGAAAGTTTTAAAGACCTTACCTATGTTCTGGTCCTTCTCCCTGACTTTTTGCATTATATCCTTTGCCTCTTCCGCAAAGCAGGCGCTTTGCAGGAAAAACAACGCCAAGAACGCGCAGAGCATTAGTTTTTTCATACTTTCTCCTTTAAATAATGTTTGTAACTATTATAGCCGAAAACCGCTCGTTTTGAACCTGCTTCACGCTTTACTTCTTTATTTCAAAGGCGCCCTTTTTTTCGGCGCCCTCTTTTGTCTGAATTAAATAGGAATAACTGCCTTCGGGTACGGGTTCTTTCTTTTCGTTCTTACCGTCCCATTCTAAATAATCTTTTTTGCCGCTGTTCAATACTATGACTTTTTCTCCTGCAGAGTTAAGAATAGCGAGCGTGCACTTTGGAAAAATCTTCTCAACCGTAAACTTCAAACTGCCTGACAGCCTGAAAGGATTAGGGAAAACCACACAATATTTCAACGAATCTGCCGGCTTCTCTGCTTTCGCTCCGCCCCCGCTAAAGGAAGGATCCGGAGTTATAGACCTCCACTTGACAAAATCAAAACTCCAACGGTAATTCTGGCTAAACTGTTTGCCCCCGTTCAGAAATGCTCCTTTAACGCCTCCGGCAAAAAGCTTATCCCCCATATCGCGGAATTTACCGTCGCCGGTCCGATGCCAGAGCCAGCCATAGAGCGGGCAGATTAAAAGGCCCAGATCAGGAGCGGCTACCTTTTTATTGCTTTCATACCACAGCGCCTCGCTTTGGGGTTGATAGGCCGCTTTAAAAGTCAGTTCGGCCGTCTCTTTGATGCTCTCCACTATCTGCTGCCTCCGTGAAGAACCGGCAAATTTACTTTCCGCGTGGCGTATGAGAGCCTCACAGGTGAGCGCAAACATAAAGGGCTGGTAGCCTGTAGAGTCGCTAAAGGAAGTCGGAAATTTTTGTGAAGGATTTTTCAGCCAGTCCGACCAGGTCTTTAGATGACCTAGGGCCACATCAATAAAGGCATCTTCGCCGAACCCCGGCTCGTCAAGCTCGCGCGCCGTCTGCCAGCAGTTTATGTTGTATGCTGTTTCTCGGCTAAGAGCCACATTTGCCATCTTTGCCCGTTCAGCCCGCATATTGGCAAACGCTCCATTTTTGGCAAGCAATATTATGGCTTCTCTGGATTTTGTGTCTCCTGTTTTCAAATAGTCCATTTTCAGGCCGTGAGGGAAGAGCCGCCAACCACCGATCCTTCCCCTGGCAGGCATTACGCCACTGTCGCGGTAGGTTTTAAGATTACTCTTTACACCTTCCAGCCACTTATCGTCTCCGGTATATGCGGCAATCTGATAATAAACTTTTATCCCGTCATAATACCAGACGCCCGTTTCATCTCCTACCCCTCTCATTACCTGCGTGAAATGTTTTAAACCATAGGAGGACATGTTCTGTTCCCATTTTGAAATTTCCGGAATGGAAGTAGAGACCATGGACTTTGTTAAGAATCCGAGCGTATCAGGAGCTTTTTCAGGCGCAGGTATTTTTATATGTTTATAGGCTGCAGGAGGGGCAACCTGAGTTTCTGGTGTGGTTTCTGCAGTTGTTTTCGGAAGAGGGACTTTGGTTTTAGTTTCTGCGGTTGTTTCTGACTTTGCGGAAGGAGCTTTGTCAGAAACCGAAAGCGGCTCGGCCGAAAGAAGGCAAGGTGAAACCATAATAAATAAGACGCAGAGAGAGGCGGCTTCCATTGAAACCCAAGCTTTAAAAGCCGGACTCTTGATTTTTCTGCGCAAAGAATGCTCACACATAATTCCCCCTTGAACACAAACCCTTACACTTTACTACGTATTATACTACTTTTTCCCGGAATAATTAAGTTCTAAAAATTTAAGAGGCGCCCTGATTTAGGGCGCCTCCGGAACAGTCCTGTTACAGAAAACGCTTATTTTAACTTATTTAGCGCAATTATATGTTCCGCGAGCTTGTCACGCATTTCGTCAAGCTTGCCCCCGCCAAAGGTTTTAAGCGTGTCTGAACCCACCGTCTCGGATTCCCTTCCGTCGCCGGCAGTCTTGCCGAAAGTAACGGCTTTAAGGGTTTCCAGATAATTCAACGCCGCGACAGCTTCCGGCGCGGACTTGTCCTTAACTCTTTCCACCGCCTTCTTGAGCGTGTAGATATATCTGAAATCATTGACGCCTTCTTCGCTCCTGAGCCATCTCAGGGTGGGAATGAAAGGCCCTTTCGGAGTGGTAACAACCGCATAAGAGGTCGGGAACTGAGCCATAGTGTTCAGGGAATCAGAACTTGAGTACCAAAACTGGACATTGCCTTTAGCTCCAAGCTGGTAAGTGAGGAGGCCAAACTGGAATCTTCCGTAGCCGCAATTATAGAGATAAAGCGTGTTGCCCTTCTTTACGGTTTCCCGCATTAGTTTTGCCGAAGGAGCCCAACCGTGCGTCATCACATATTTGTAATTTGATCCCTGCTCCCAGTAAGTCGCGCTCTTGGTGCTGTCCTCAAATCTCGGGCCGCCGTCATCGCTCATATATGTAGGTAGAGCGGGCAAACCGGCTTCGGTGTGCAAGCGCAGGATATTCTCCATATCCCAGAAGGTCCTGGCCAACGGCCTGGGATTATCGGTGTCAAATTCCCTCGGCTCATCATACATGACCTGTATCTCCGGCCAGCCGCCTTTATCCATTTTATCCTTTATCTTCAACAGCATATCCTTGTATGCCTTATTAAATTTCTCGTCGTAGAATTTACAGCCGAGAACATCGACAAAAGTGTTCGGCAGGGCGGTTAGCTCCACTATGCATTTTTTGAAACCGTATTTCTTCATTAATAGAAAGTTCTTTTCTATATTGGTAAAATCTATCTCCGCTCCTGCAGGCGTAATCTTTAAAGCGCTGTGTATGCCGCCGTGCAGCAGGTTCATTCCGCGTTTTTTCAGCTCTATTATGGTTTTCTCAATACCGGGCTGATTGGAAGAATTAAAGTCCGTGTAGGTGAAAGCGCTGAAATAATATTCGTCGGAGAAGGGCTCAAGTTTTAGGGCGCGAACTTCAACAGTAAGCTCCGCCTC
>JBAXDA010000156.1:0-4557 GCA_037141215.1 Candidatus Firestoneibacteriota bacterium
AAGGAAAAAAAGGAAGTTATTTTTGACGCTTCCCCTTCAAAACAGTGCAAATGGATGGGTTTAAAGGACAATGTCCTTTTCTGGGCCATAGGAGAGAGCCCGAAGTCGAAGAAACCCGAGGCTTTGCTGCTTTCCGAAACTAAGAATTTCGCGACAGAGCTTTACGCGTATGATCTGGAGAAAAATGCCCTCCTTTGGAAAAACAATTCAATCGGCAAGGCCGAAAGAAGGACGATCTGCGCTAACGGGGAAAAGTTGTTCTTTTGCGACAGCAAAAAAAGAGCGGTCTGCCTGGACGCAAAAACCGGGAAGGAACTCTGGTCGGTCAACAAAGAATTTGACGCAAGAGAAATCGGCGGGATGGATTGGTGGATGATGGCGAGCAACATGAACGCCGCTTTATGCACCAAAGCGGCCTACTATCTTTTTCCTATGGAGAACAGCATGCTGACTGCGTTTTCCGCGGCCGACGGAAGACTGCTGTTTGAGACCAAGAGGAAATCCTATTCCTATTTAATGATGGAGAAGAACAAGCTCTTGAGCGGCGGGGGCCTGCTTTACGACGGGCAGACAGGAAAAGAAGAGAAACCGACTTGGGGCTGGCGCTGCGGACCGGGCGAGGTCTGCGGGCACAAAACCGCGACTCCTAACGGGATCTTTAAACTTTTTGGCGCCGCTTGGGACCTTGAGAACGACACGGCTCCTGCAGCAGCTCCGGTAAGATCCGCATGCGGGCCGGGAACTTTTGTGGCTAACGGCGTGTATTATGCTTTCCCTAACGGTTGTTTCTGTCTTTATAACTGGCGGGGTGTAATTGCCCAGTCTTCAACCGAAACCGCCTTACCTGCCCCTTCAAAAGAAACCGAGGCGCTTGAAACTTTTCCGGAGGCAGGCAAAGCTGACGAAGGGATAACGGGAACTGACGAAAAGGATTGGCACACTTACAGAGGAAACAACCAAAGAACCGGAGCGGTAAAGGCAGTTGTTCCGGCCAAGGCAAGTATGGCCTGGAAGCAGCTTCCTGAAAAACCTTTAAAGAGCGGAGATTTTGATAATACAGATGAGGCGGTTTCTGTTCCCGTTACAGCAGGAGACCTTGTGGTTTATGGCGGTTTTGACGGGATGCTCCGGTGTTACAGCATAAGCTCGGGAAGGAGTATCTGGAATTTCCCGGCCGAAGGCAGGATTTTCGGCGCTCCCTCAATTTATGAGGGCAGGGTTTACGCGGGTTCGGCTGACGGAAATGTTTACTGCCTCGGCTTAACCTCAGGGAGACTTCTCTGGCGTTTTAGGGCAGCCCCGGCGGACAGAAAAATTCTGGTTTACGGAAATCTTATGAGCTCCTGGCCGGTAAACACCGGAATTCTTCTACAGGACGGGCTCGTATATTTTTCAGCCGGATTGATAGCCGAGCACGGCACTTATTTGTACGCACTTGAAGCTAAGACCGGAAAAGTTAAATGGAAAGTTTTTGACACAGGTTTGAAAGGTTTAGCTTCCATGGGGCATATGGCGGTTATTGGAAAAAAACTTCTGCTGAACGGAGGGAATGCGCCGCTGGGGCTCTTTGATCTGAAGAACGGCGAACTCAAAAGACATGTAAATATGGCGGAAGTTTCCAGGTTTAACACCACAAGAGGAAAAGAAGTAGGCGTCTTTCTGGACAGGTTCATCCTGCACGGCGGCAGGATGCTTTATAAAGACGAGAACGATTTCACGGAGAGCAGGGAAGGCAGGGCCGGCATAGCTTTTCCGTTTATAGAATATGACATAAAAAATGAGAAAACTCTGCCCGTGGAGCTGAATCCTTTTCAGGGCAATCTGTCTTTTGCGCCGCCCGCCTGGGACTCTTCGGGTTTTCTTTTTGCCTCAATGATAAACAACAGCGATACGCTGCAGTATCTTGACAGCGGAAAATTTGCGGCAGCTTTAAGCTCAGGGCTTTCCGGAGCGGTAACGGATAAGAAAGACAAAAAATATGTTTATTCCGCTAAAAAGAGCATAGCGGGGAACGGACAAGACGAAGCAAAAGCGTTTCTCTGGAGTTTTGACGGGAACGAAAATTATGCCGCGGCTTCGATCTGCCTTGCGGAAAATGCGGCGGTTTTTACCTATACGACAAAGACTTCTCTCAAGTCCGACAAATACTGGTTTGCGGCGGCCATAAACAGGGTAGACGGAAAGCAGTTATGGGAAGAAAAACTTCCCGGAGCTCCGGTTTTAGGCGGCACCGCAGTCTCCCGGGACGGAAGCGTGCTGGTAACTCTAAGGAATGGCGGAATCATATGCATAAGAAAGTAAGCCAAATATGCTTTGTTTTAACGCTTATTCGCGGTCTCGTTTCCGCAGAGCAGACAGAATGGCCTTCTTTTAGAGGCCCCGGGCGTGATAATATTTCGGCAGAGGAAGGGTTGCTTAAGAAATGGCCTAAAGAAGGGCCGAAGCTTCTCTGGAAAAGCAAGGAGTGTCTCAACGGTAATTCCAGCGTTGTTATTGCCGGCGGGAGGATTTTTACCGCGGGAGAGGACAAAAAAAATACCAGGGTAATAGCCCTTGACCTTTACGGCAAACTGCTCTGGAGTTCTCCGAACGGTCTTCCCTGGAATGGAAGCATTCCCGGGACCCGGGCCACGCCGACTTACAGTGAAGGTATTGTTTATCATTTAAGCGCTCTTGGCAGGCTCGCGGCCTTTGACGCCGTGTCCGGGAAAGAACTCTGGCATAATGACCTGATAAAATCCTTTGGCAGGGGTTCAGGACAGTTCGGGTACTGTGAATCTCTTGTCGTAGAGGGCGACTCTCTCTTCTGCCTTCCCGGAGGGGAGAAGGGCTCGCTTGTCGCTTTCTACAAACAAACAGGAAAAATTAAATGGATAAACACCGGACTGAAAGAACAGGCCGCCTGTTGTTCTCCCGTGCTTGCCATTATCGGGGGCAAAAAACAACTGGTCTCCATGAGCGCCAAATCCGTATTTGGCGCGGATACGGAAACAGGGGAGGTGCTCTGGAAATTCCCGCAGAGTACTTTTCAGGATGTCAATGTAGCCTCGCCGGCGGTTTTTGAAGACAAGGTCTATATCTCCAGCGGTTACGGGGCAGGGGGCAGCCTGCTCGGCATAGAAAGGGAGAAGGATGTTTTTACGGTAAAAAAAATCTGGTCTTCAAAAAGGCCGGACAATCATCACGGCGGGATTATTCTGGTTGACGGGCTGCTTTATGGAACCGGGGACAGGAACCCCGGGTTTTACTGCGTTGACTTTTTGACCGGCGAAGAGAAATATTGCGCGAAAGATTCCGGCAAAGGAACCCTGACCGTTGCCGGGGGCATGATCTATTTTATGAATCAGTACGGCTTTATGTCTTTGATTGAAAAAGACCCCTCGGCTTTTAGGCAGGTTAACAGGTTCAAACTTCCGAAAGAAAGCAGCGAACCTTACTGGGCTTACCCTGTAATTTGCGGCGGCAAACTGTATATCCGTCACGCTTCAAATTTGTATGCCTACGATATCCGGGCTAAATAGAGAGAGCCCGTAGAAAGGAATAATTATGGCTGCGCTGGAAAATATTTCCCCCGGGAAGAGAGGTAAGGTCTTTAAGGTTGGAACGCTAAAATATACTTTTGGCGGACTAATAATATTATGCACCTGGCTCTTGTGGGGCGACTTTGTATTTAACATGTTGTATACCAGCCCTCTTCAGCAGGTTCTGCCGCTGAAGCTCAAGGCTTTAGGGGCTTCCGACACCCTCAACGCAGTCATGAATAAGTCACTGGCCGCGGTCATAACTTTCTTTATGACGCCTTTCATAAGTTTCCGGTCAGACCGGCACCGCGGAAAGAGCGGCCGACGCATTCCCTTCCTGCGCTGGTCTACCCCTTTCGTAGGGCTCTTTATGATACTTATGGGTTTCTCTGACTCGTTTGCTGCGGTGCTTTCCGGGTCCCAGGCCGCAGTGCAGGTGGCGGGGATTACCCTTAGCCAAACCGCCCTTGCTTTGATTTTCCTCTCAATCTTTTTGGTGGGCTTTCATTTCACAGCCTCTTTTGTGAACACACTCTTCTGGTATCTGATAAACGATGTCGTGCCGCAGGAGGTTATGTCGCGGTTCATCGCCGTATTCCGTATAGTCGGGGTAATGGCAATCATGATCTTCAACAAATATATTTTTCCTGACTCCCTGGACCATTTCAGGATGGTATTTACGGTTTGCGGTGTTGGTTATGTTGCCGGATTCCTGCTTATGTGTTTTATGGCGAAGGAAGGAAATTATCCTACGCCTGTTGACGGAGCGCGCAAAGGTTTCCTTCCCGCGCTCAAGACTTACTGGCGGGAATGCTTCAGCCACAGGATCTACTGGTATTTATTCTTGACCAGCGTTTTTTTTCTTCTTTCGACCGCTTCGTGGAATTTTGCCATACTGCGGAATACCAGGTCGCTGGGACTTTCTATGCAGCAGGTCGGAGACCTCAATTTTTATACAGGCATAGTCAATCTTGCGGTGATGTTTCCCGCAGCCTGGCTGGCGGACCGGTTCCACCCGCTGAGGATGTTCATCTGG
>JBAXDA010000157.1:0-4552 GCA_037141215.1 Candidatus Firestoneibacteriota bacterium
TTCGGTCTGTCTCACAGAAAGGCCTTTCTTGATTACACTTTCACAGATAGTATTCTGAAGATTTACGGATTCCAGGCTCAATAATACCCGGGCATGACCCATGCTGATTGTTTCACGTGAAACATGTTCCTGTATACTTACCGGTAGGTTCAATAATCTAAGAATATTGGTAATTGTGCTCCTATCCTTTCCAACTTTTTTGGAAAGATCGTCATGGGTTAAGCTAAATTCCTCAATTAGTCGTCTATATGCTTGAGCTTCTTCTATGGAATTCAGGTCATCCCGCTGGATATTTTCAATGAGTGCCAATTCCAACATATCTTCGTCATTTACGGCTTTTACTATTGCCGGTATGATATTTAGTCCAGCTTCTTTGGTAGCCCTAAGGCGCCTTTCACCAGCTATTAGCTCGTATTGCTCTTCCCCTATCTTTCTTACAGAAATCGGCTGAATTACCCCTTTTTCTTTAATAGAAGCCACTAGATCTTTGAGTTTTTCAGGATTAAACTCTTTACGGGGCTGGTATTTGTTAGGTATTATCTTGCTTATTTCGATATCATAAATACCTTCTTTGGCTGCCTGTTTTTCTTCCCGGGAAGCCATCTGCTGTCCATTGTTTGACTCAGGAATGAGTGCTCCTAATCCTTTACCTAATCCCTTGGGCATTTTTGACCACCTCTTTAGCAAGATTTATATAAGCTTCTGCACCTGTACTTCTTATATCATAAAGTATGACCGGTTTTCCATAAGATGGGGCTTCGCTAAGTCTCACATTTCTCGGTATATAAGTATTATACACTTTTTCTTTGAAATGTTTAATAATTTCTTCTTTTACCTGCTGCGCCAGCGTAGTACGGCCATCAAACATCGTTAAAACAACGCCTTCTATGTGGAGATTTGGATTTAGATTTCTTTTAATTAAATCAATGGTGTTCAGTAGTTTTGTAACGCCCTCTAATGCATAGTATTCGCACTGAATTGGAATTAACACACTGTCACAGGCAGTCAATGTGTTTAGTGTCAATAGGCCTAAAGATGGGGGACAATCGATAAATATATACTCATAGTCTTGTTTAATTGGGCTGATGGCATCTTTTAATCTGTTTTCTCTAGCCATTTGTGGGACAAGCTCAATTTCTGCACCTGTTAAATCTATGTTCGATGGCGCAATTTTCAAGTAATCTATCTCGGTAGGTAGGATAACATCCCTAATTGGTTTTTGATCTATCAGGCAATCATATATGCTGCTTTCTACTTTGTAAGGATTTATACCAAATCCACTTGTAGAATTTCCCTGGGGGTCCATATCTATCAATAAAGTTTTTCTTTCAAGCACGCCAATCGAGGCGGAAAGATTCACAGAAGTGGTAGTTTTTCCGACTCCCCCTTTCTGATTGGCTATCGCGATTACTTTTCCCATTTCCTCTCCGGTGCTTATTGTTTAGGATTTTACTACATAGGTGGGTTTAAGTCAATAGCAACCGCAAGCACGCTGCTTTCAGTTTTCCAGATTCATTTTCATTGACCGGGCGGATTTTGAATATTATTTGGAGAGCGGCGACTTTACGCCTTGAGAGGTTTCTTATTCGGTATTCCCCGCTTTCTGGGATATCCCGGAGGAGTGGGCTTTATTTTTCTTATAAGCACGGCCTGTCTTAATCCTGTATCGCCGGGGAGTTTTATCTTGATAATATTTTCAAGCTTGCCTCCGAGCAATTCAAAAACAGCCTTTGAAGAATTTATTTCATCTTCATCACGGCCTTTCTGAGCTATAAAAAGCCCTCCCGTTTTGACAAAAGGAAGGCAGAGTTCGGCCAGCACCGGCATTTCGGCAACAGCCCGGGCCGTTACAAAATCAAACTGTTCGCGGTACAAGGGTTTGACGGCCGCGTCTTCCGCCCTGCACCAGAGCGCTTCCGTTTCCTGCATATTGAAATATTTTATTATATGGTTCAGAAAGGCGATTTTCTTCCCGGAGGAATCTATCAGCGTAAGTTTCAGCCCTGCAAGGATGAGTTTCAGCGCGCAGCCGGGGAAACCCCCTCCGGAGCCGACATCAAGCAGTTTCGCGTCGGACTTATCTATGAACCGCAGTATGGAGAAAGAATCAAGGAAATGATTCACAAATATCTCTTCGTCTGCCTTAAGCGCGGTAAGGTTTGATTTTAAATTCCAGGCCTTGAGCTCGCTCGCGTACTTTTTAATGTTCTCCAGCCGAAAAATATCAAGTTCAATATACGGGCTGAATAATTTTATAAGTCTCTCGTCAGTCATCATAATGCTCCTTTTCGCTTTTCGTTAATATTGTCATAATTTTACGAGCTTTAATTACTCTATGAATGCTTCTTTATCTCTATCATTATAATGGTTACATCCGAAGGCCCTATCCCCGAGATGCGTTCCGCCTGACCGAGGGTTTCCGGTTTAATTTTAGTGAGCTTCTCAATGGCTTCGGCGGAAAGCCCGTGCAGTTTCTTGTAATCAATTGACGCGGGAATCTTTATGTGCTCAAGTTTGCTGCGTTTCTCTATCTGCTCGTTCTGTCGTTTAATGTAGCCTTCATATTTGATATGGATCTCCACCTGCTCGGAGATTTCTGCTTCAAGGCGGGCATTCTCAGATTTTATTGCTTTAATGTAATTTTCAAGGTCTTTGTATTTTATCTCCGGCCTGCGCAGCAGTTCGGCGGCGGAGGCTTTTTCTTTAATAGGGCTCGTGTGAAGAGTCTTCAGGAGCCGGTTGACCTCTTTGGTAGGCGGAAGAAAGGTTTTCTTGAGCACCGCCAGCCGTTCCTCAATCTTTTTCTTTTTTCCGGTCAATCTCTTATACGCTTTGTCTCCGACCAGCCCTATTTTCTTTCCCCTTGCAGTCAATCTTAGGTCAGCGTTATCCTGCCGTAGTACAAGCCGGTACTCGGCGCGGGAAGTAAACATCCTATAGGGCTCGCTCGTGCCTTTGCTGACAAGATCATCAATAAGCACCCCGATATAGCCCTCGGAACGCAGAATTACAAATTCCTCTGCGCTCCCTCCGGATTTAAGCGAAGCGTTGATTCCTGCTATCAAACCCTGAGCGGCGGCTTCTTCATAACCGGAGGTTCCGTTTATCTGACCCGCGAAATAAAGGTTGGAGATAATTTTTGTTTCCAGCGTGTGTTTTATTTGGTGAGGCGGCACAAAATCGTACTCTATGGCATAGCCGGGACGCATTATCTCCACATTCTTCAAGGCGGGGATAGTGCGCAGGAAAGCGTACTGCACATCAAAGGGCAGGCTTGTAGAAAGCCCGTTGCAATATATTTCCGGGGATTCCAGGCCTTCCGGTTCCAGATATATTTGATGTCTGGTTTTTTCCGGAAACCGCATCACTTTATCCTCTATTGACGGGCAGTAGCGGGGGCCTATCCCCTTTATTCTGCCTCCGTACAGCGGCGACCTGTGAATATTTTTTCTGATAATTTCGTTTGTCTCTTCATTTGTATAGACCATATGGCAGGCAACCTGGGGCATCGGAAGGCTCTCGGTCGAGAAGGAGAAAGGAACAGGGATCTCATCTCCCGGCTGTTCCTTGGTCTTTGAGAAATCTATAGTGTTCTTGTTGATACGGGGGTTGGTCCCTGTTTTAAGCCGTCCCAGTTCAAACCCCAGCTCTTTGAGGGCCAGGGAGAGTTTTTCTGCTGAAAGTTCCCCATTCCTGCCTCCCGGATAAGAAGCTTCCCCAATGTGTATCAAACCGTTAAGGAAGGTGCCTGGAGCAAGCACGACCGTTTTCCCTTCATATATAGTGCCGATGTTTGTGGCAATGCCCGTTACCCTGCCTGACTCTACAATCAGTTTTTCGACTATCTCCTGTTTAACATCAAGCTTGCTGCATTCCTCAATTACCCTCTTCATCTCTCTTTGATAGGCCCATTTGTCAGACTGTGCCCTCAAGGAATGAACTGCCGGACCCTTCTTAGTGTTAAGCATTCTAAATTGAATACCTGTTTTATCGGCTATCTTTGCCATTTCACCGCCCAAAGCGTCTATTTCTTTAACGAGGTGACCTTTTGCCAGTCCGCCTATGGCTGGATTGCAGGACATTTGGGCAATATTGTCCATATTTATAGTAAATAGCGCTGTTTTGCTGCCCATTCGGGCAGCAGCAAGGGCGGCTTCGCAACCAGCATGACCTGCCCCAACCACTATAACATCATATTTGCCGTAATATTTGAACATTTACTCCCCTAGTTGTGCTATTTAAGAATATTTGATGCTATATTATCCCTTTTTTGATTTTATTGATTTTTCGAGTATTTCTTTCAATATAGTTATCCACAGCTTATCCACAGAATGTTAAGAATAGTTATCCACAACTTGCTAACAGTGTGGGTTGCATTGTTATTAACTAGATTACGCCTTATGCTATAATGCTTTTATCGCAAACCAGAACAGTGAACATCAGTTTTATCCACTAACTTATTTACTTACAGGGATATTTCTTATCAACATTTCTCAGCCGCAATAAGTATATTATGTCCTCAAAATACAATATTGCATCAAATATAATACGG
>JBAXDA010000158.1:0-4538 GCA_037141215.1 Candidatus Firestoneibacteriota bacterium
TCTCTTGATGTTCTGCTTGAGGCCGTTCCTTATAAAGTTGATCTCGAAGGCGTAATTAAAGAGATTGAGAAGCTCACGCAGGCCGAGAAAGTTCATCATGTGCATTTTTGGACCATAAGTTCAAATGTTTATGCATTAAGCGGGCACATAAAGATTGGAGACATGCCCGTCAGCCGGACCGAAAAACTTACAGAGGAAGTCAGGGAGATGCTGAGAAGCAAGTTCAACATTGAACATGTTACGCTTCAGTATGAATGCAATGAGTGCTCGGAAGATACAGGCGCAGACGGCGTAGACGGACAGGCAAACGGCCCTCGTGCCTGCAAGCTATAGTAATTATTTACCTCTCCGTAATACTATCCCAGGACTATGGAATTGACTACCTTTTGTTTTTGTGATAACATATAAAATAATATGCATTATTTCTATACGAAGGATAAATATTTGTATTGTGAAGGGCTAAAAGTAGCCGATATTACCGTAAAATACGGCACCCCTTTGTATTTGTACAGTCACAGGACAATATCAGAGCATTTTACGAAAATCGATGACGCCTTTTCAGCGGTGCCTCATCTTATCTGCTATGCTTTAAAAGCAAATTCCAACCTGGCAATCGTAAAAACCCTGCAAAAACTCGGAGCAGGCGCTGATATTGTCTCCGGAGGAGAACTCTATAAAGCTTTAAAAGCCGGGATACCTGCCAAAAAGATTGTTTATGCCGGAGTAGGAAAGACAGAAGCTGAGATCGAGTATGCTTTAAGCAAAGACATCCTTATGTTCAATATTGAATCTGTTCCGGAAGCGGAGATGATAAGCAAAGTGGCCGGCAGACTGAGGGAAACGGCTGATATCGCGCTTAGGATAAATCCTGATGTTGACGCTAAAACGCATCATTACATAACGACCGGGAAAAAAGAGAATAAGTTTGGCCTGAATATCAATCTGGCAAGAAAACTGTTTCTAAAAATCAACGGCTTCAAGAATCTTAATGTTGTCGGTGTGCATATACATATAGGCTCACAGATAACCACAAGCGGTCCTTATGTTAAAGCCATAAAGAAAGTTATTAAGCTCATAGGAGAGCTGAGGAGTGACGGGATAATTATTAAATCCCTTAATATCGGCGGCGGGCTCGGTATTGTATATAAAGATGAAAATCCTTCGACACCTAAGAAGTTCGCAGAAAAGATTTTGCCTTTGATCAAGCCACTTGGCATAAGGATAATCATGGAGCCAGGCCGCTTCATAGTGGGCAATGCCGGAATACTGGTTGCGAGAGTCTCCTATATCAAGAAGGGAGAAAACAAGAAGTTTATCATTCTGGACGCTGGAATGAATGACTTGATAAGGCCGAGCCTGTATGACGCGTACCATAAGATTTTACCCGTAACTCCGGTGAAAGGCAGTTCAAAGGCTGATATAGTAGGTCCAATCTGCGAGTCAGGGGACTTCTTCGGTAAAGGAAGAGTTGTTTCAAATATGAAACCGGGTGATTATATTGCCGTAATGAGTGCCGGTGCCTACGGCTTCAGCATGGCGTCAAATTATAACGCCAGGCGCAGACCTGTGGAAGTTATGGTGAAAGGTAAGAAGTCTTTTTTAGTAAAGAAAAGAGAGTCCTTTGAGGATCTTGTCCGGGGAGAAATAATGCCGGAGGGGCTGTGAGGAAGATGAAATTCTCCAAATTAAGCGGTGCCGGGAATGATTTTATAGTTATTGATAACCGTGCAGGCACAATAAAGACAAGGAAATCCTTTGCAATTGAAACCTGTGATAGGAAGCGGTCTGTCGGTGCGGACGGAGTTTTGTTTCTGGAAAAAGCTTCGGATCGGGCTTGTTCTTTTAGGATGAGGATATTCAACTCAGACGGCTCAGAAGGAGAAATGTGCGGGAACGGCATACGCTGCGCCGGATATTTTGCTTTTAGAGCGGGTATTAGCGGCAGGAATATGGCTGTCGAAACCCTGGCCGGGATCAAATATGTTGAAATAAGAGACCTTCGCGGAAGCGTAAAAGTCAATATGGGGCAGCCCGGGGACACCCGTACGGATATAAAGTTAAAGACCTCGGCGAAAGCATATAACGCTTGTTTTGCAAATACAGGTGTTCCGCACGCGGTTGTTTTCGATAAAGACCCTGATGTAGCGAAGCTCGGTCCGGAAATACGTTATAATAAAGTTTTTGGAAAAAAAGGCGCTAACGCGAATTTTGTTACCGTGCTTGGAAGAAACAAACTCAAGGTAAGAACTTATGAGCGGGGCGTTGAAGGTGAGACACTGGCCTGCGGAACGGGGGCCACTGCTTCAGCCTATCTTTCCAATCTGGAGGGGAAAACGGAGTTCCCGACGACGGTAATTACCTCTGGTGGAGAACTCTTAAAAATAGAAAAAGCAGCCAACGGAGATCTTTATATGTCCGGCGGAGTTAAATATATTTGTGACGGAACAATCTATTATTAATCTTTGTAGTCAGCTATTGCAGGAAGGAGGAAGTAAATGTTTAAAGGCGCAATTACGGCTTTAATCACACCGTTTAAAAACGGGAAAGTAGACGAGCAAAAACTCGCTGCTAATGTGGAGTTTCAGATAAAGAACGGTATAAACGGACTGGTGCCCTGCGGTACAACCGGAGAATCTCCTACGCTTTCACATGAAGAACATAAAAAAGTCATAGAGATAGTGATTGCAGCAGCCAAAAAAAGGGTCCCTGTGATTGCAGGAACCGGGAGCAACAGTACAGAAGAGGCGCTGGAGTTGACCGCTCATGCGAAAAAAGCCGGAGCTGATGCGGCATTAATAGTCAGCCCGTATTACAACAAACCGACGCAAAAAGGGTTGTATTTGCATTTTAAAACAATAGCGGAAAAAACTGCTATTCCTATAATCCTTTATAACATTCCCGGCAGGTGCGGGGTTACCATTGAAGCCTCCACGATGGCAAGACTTTCTGCCATTAAGAATATAGTCGGCGTCAAGGAAGCCACCGGGAGCCTGGATATGGTAAGCCAGATTATAAACGCCTGCGGTTTTGGATTTGATGTGCTCTCGGGAGACGATAATCTTACACTTCCCATAATGTCCGTAGGCGGAAGAGGTGTGATCTCGGTTATCTCAAATCTTGTGCCTAAGCAGGTAGCGGAAATGGCGGCTGCCTATGCGAAAGGTGAGCATAAGAAAGCGCTTGAAATACATTATTCTCTTTTTCCTTTGATGAAAGCGGCTTTTATTGAAACAAATCCCATTCCCATAAAGACGGCCTTGAAACTTGCAGGCATGGATTCAGGAGAAATGAGGCTTCCGATGTGTGAAATGGAACCCGAGAACGAAAAGAAACTCTCGGAGGTCCTTAAGAAGATGAAGCTTTTGCAATAGGGAGAAAATATGCTAAGAATAGGCGTATGCGGAGCGGCAGGAAGAATGGGAAGCATGATTATAAGACTGATAGCCGCCTCTACTGATTTTAAACTTGCGGCTGCGGTTGAATTTGAAAAACACCCTAAAATAGGAGCTGACGCCGGAGAAATTGCCGGTTGCGGCAGGCTCGGCGTAAATCTTGAGGCCGGCCTGGAAAAGTCAGTCTCAGGTTGTGATGTTGTTATTGATTTCAGCAGCGTGGAAGGAGCTTTCAGTAATCTTCCCGTCTGCGCAAAGGCAAAGAAACCTCTGATAATTGGTACCACAGGTTTTAAGCCGGAAGAAAAAACAAGAATAGCGGCATTTGCGAAAGATATACCGGTTATGCATACTGCGAATATGAGTATCGGCGTTAATTTGCTTTTTAAATTGGTAAAAGAAGCAGCCCGAGCTCTTAAGGATAAGGATTTTGATACTGAAATAGTAGAAACACATCATAGATTCAAAAAAGACGCTCCTTCAGGAACGGCGCTTAAACTTGCTGAAGTTATAGCGGAGGAAAAAGGACTTAAACTGGAGAAAGTCCTAATCTCGGGTCGCGAAGGGTTTGTGGGGGAACGCCCGAAAGATGCAATCGGGATACTTGCGGTGCGGGCAGGAGATGTAGTGGGCGATCACACCGTAACTTTTGGAGCACTTGGTGAACGCCTTGAATTGACCCATAAAGCGCATAGCAGGGAGACCTTTGCCAAGGGTGCCCTGGTTGCGGCAAGATTCCTTGCCGGCAAAAAACCTGGGATGTATGATATGCAGGATGTATTAAGCTTGAAATAGCAGTAAGTATTAATATTTGGGCAAAAGTTCTTTTTTAGCAGGAGCTTATAGTGAAAATTGAATTATCGGAAAGATTAAAAAAACTTCCTCCTTATCTTTTTATTGAAATAGATAAGATGAAAAAGAAGGCAAAAGAGGACGGCATTGACATAATACATCTCGGTATCGGCGATCCCGATCTCCCTACGCTCAAGCCTGTGATAGATGAGATGGCAAGAGAGATTTATAAGCCGGAGAATCACCAATATCCTCTCGGAAGCGGACTCTCAGACTTTAAAGCTGCTGTTACCGGCTGGTATAAAGAGAGATATAATGTAGATTTGGATCCAAAAACAGAAGCGATGGCTTTAA
>JBAXDA010000159.1:0-4513 GCA_037141215.1 Candidatus Firestoneibacteriota bacterium
GTCAGCATACGCGTCAACCTTGCGATCATATTCCGTGAAGGTATCTTTTTTCCTTTCTATAAGGGCTTTATCCCCGTCTAAAAGCCAGGGATACGCGCTCTTTACGACATCCAGCCCCTGCTTTGGGCCATCTTCTCCCATAATTTTCCCCATCCACCAGGAAGACTCTTCAAGTTCAGGATTTTTACCATCACCAAAAAACCCCGCCGGCTCTCCCAGTTCCTTTAATAACGCCTCATAATCAGAATCCGCCTTGCCCGTATTTATCCTATGCAACTGCAAAAGCAAAGACGCGGGAAACGATTTCCTGTCTTCCGCTATATCATAAGAAGGGTAGCTGGCAGTGACCTCTCCCCTAAGCCCGGAAAGCAGTGTGGCCATTGTGTAAATACCTCTCTTCATCCTATTGCCTGAGCTATCGGCCGTAAGCCCTATTTTTTCCCTTTCCTTATCAAGTAACACCGGGTCTTGGAAGATTTTCTCCGGGAACTTTGATTCCTCAAGCCCTGCCAGGAAGGTATGTTTCCTGCCGCTCCAACCCCCGTTCTTGTAATGTGCAATATGCACTGCGCCGGGCTTTGGACCTTCCGCGCCAACATTTATCTCTGAAACTATACCGAGTAGATTCTCAAGCACTTCTTCAAAGAGCGCCTTGCTCTTGATGGTATCCAACATTACTTCAAGGTGTTTTTGAAAAGCGCCGACAAAACTCGCCTCGTAAATGCCTTTGACTTTTATCCTCTTTTCCATAAAGCTAATAAGGCCCTTGCAAGCTTCATCATACGAAATTTTATCGGTTTTCTTTTTGTCAGGGATGTAAGAGAAGAGTTCTTCACAGAGCGTCTTTAACTGTTCAAGTGCTTTAATCCTTTTACTTAGCGCCACTTCATCCTTCTCGTAGTCCTGGTCGGGACTTTCTCCTGCCAGATCCGCCTTGGTATCCTTTATTCTGCTTTCCAGTATTACACTGTACCTGTTTCTGCTCCACCCCACCTTTGAAGTGCGTAGGAGATGCGAAAGCGAAGCGCCGGAAGCGTCTTCGGCCTCAGCAAACTTAAATCCGCCGGAGGTAAGCAGTCTTCTCATGTAAATATCTTCATAATCCGACTTTATCCACATCAAGAAATTTATCAGAGCCCGGCCTGCCGAAGTGAAATACCCGCTTATACCTTCAGAAAATGTCGCAGGGATTCCGTTTCTTTCGCAGAAAGAATAGATGAGGTCTGCATAGGCCTCTCTGTCGGTATAAATAATTTCTGCTTCATCCAAGCCGCCTGCCTTTACCAGCCTGGTAAAGATTTCTCTCACTTCACTTCTTGGCCCCAGCCCTGCAAAAAGTGACAATTTTTGCTCGAGCGCTTCCTTTGGAGCTTTCGTGGAACTGAAAAGATACGCAAGCTTGCTCTCGCCTTCCCTGCAGCCAACCTTGTCAAGATAGCCTTCGGGTTTATCAAGACCGCAGACTCCGTCTTCCCTAAGAATGATAAGTTTGTTTTCTGCGAGTTTATTCAGAAACTCTAGTTCTTTCCCGGAAAAGAACATACTCTCTCTTACCAGATATATTTTTCCTTCTTTCTTTGCCTCTTTTATACGGTCTTCCGTCACGAGCTGGAGCATGCCCGGAACATCCGTGAGATTATTTGTTTTAAGAAAACTCTCATAACGGGCCATAAGCTCTTTCATATCTCCGGTTTTTTCTTTCTCAATGAATACATTTTCAGGAAGGCTGACGGAATTGAAATTATTAAGCCTTAACTCAACAATGGTTTTCGCGAGCGCCTCAATCAATCCGCGGTTAATGGGGTTTTTATTGAAATATTTTATCTTTTTGGCTTGATAAGCCTCGTCAAAAACCGTCCCCACCGCCAGTTCAACACCGAGAAGAGGAAGGAGTTTGGGAGCGCTATGCGCATCTACCATTCCCGACACCAGCATCGTGAGTGTTACTATCCGGAGGTTCACAGCAGGCATACCCGCACGGACTGCCCATTCCACAAGTTCGCGCCCTGAGATGTAATCGTGCGAAACCAGTAGCTTCTCTTCAAAAGGATATTTTTTACAGACGCTTTCCAGTTCTGAGATTAGTTTGTTTTTAGGGCTTAACGACATTGATTATTCTCCTATGAGGGGTTTCATATTTTTCGATACCTTCAAAAACATTCTTGGTAAGAGCTTATTTCCCGTCTTTACTACCCGCCGGTTCCGTGACACTGGATGCAGCAGCCGGATCCCTGGCAGAATGGGCAGGTCGTCTTGTAGGTGTCCGGATTACCATACCCCGGATAGCCGAATTTACCGGTGCCGTGACAATGAGGGCAGCGCCCCGTTCCGTTGCAACTTGTACACTTTGAGTTTTCCATAATCCCTCCGCTTCTGAGAACAAAATGTCCGAATGTCGGACATCCCCTTTTTGCTTTCTATTATTCTATATTTCTGGTATTAGTTTCTATTATTTACTTCTCCCCTTTCCCTCTGCAGCTGTTGCAGCAGCCGGATCCCTGGCAGGGCGGGCAGACTCCCTTGTAGTTGTCAGGATTTCCAATTCCGGGATAGGCATTCTTCCCTGTCCCGTGACATTGCTGACAGCGCCCCGTTCCATTACATTTTGGACATTTTTTATCTGACATAGCTCCCTCCCTTATATGACTTTCCCCGTCTTTTTTCAAACGAAATACCGAGGACCTGCATTAGTTCCTCTGATTAGTATACGGGTGAAGGGCCTATAAAGTTGCGGAAATTCATGTACTGCAAATATCTATGATAACATAGCATAATGCAGGCATTAAGAAGGCTCTCAGCTTACCTGCGTACATGGCAGTTTTGCAAACTCCGCCAATACTCGGACTGCATTTACCATAGCCGCCGGATGTGTAAACTCCTTTGCTGTATGATAATTCCATATCGGAATTCCAAGATAGGCAAAGCGCATATTCTCGTGCAGAGTGTCTCTGTCAAGATTGCGCTGGTTGCAGAGAGTGCAGAGCGCCATACCCATCTCGTCAATCATCCAGTCTCCGTCTTTGGCTACATGCTTTATGCCGAGCACATCCGCCGAGGCCCGAAGCTCGCTTATAAGTTCTTTGTTGAAGGGCATAAAGTTATCTCCATTGCGGATAGAAACAACCCCTGAGAAAATATCCCGATCAATATTATCCGTCACATCAATATCAAGATCTAAAAAACTATACCCCGGATGCTCTTCGATATAATTAACAATTTGATACTGATTCGCGCAACATTCCTCCCTGGTTGTAATAACCCAGTTCACCGGAGTGTGCTGTTCTATCAGGTGCATCATCACGGCTATTGAGACGGCATTATCCAGCTGTGACTCCAGGTATAGCTCCCCTTGCATAGTGATAATGTTGGTTTTGGGTTTTCCTGCCGTCGGCACCCTGTCCGCGTGGGAAAAAATTGTATTCTTTGAAGGCACTCGGCTGGCGATACGCAGTGTATCATCAACCTCTGTAACACTATAATACTCCGGAATATCCCCCTCTGCCAATTTCCCTTTCAAATAGGCAATAAACTCGCCCTCATTCCTCGAGAGCGAGGGAATGGCGATATAGGAGTCTATCTTGCTCCGGAGCTCCATGAAGAGCCGGCTATTTATTATTTTTTGGTTATTCATATTTATTCCTTTGAGACTGTCTTTCTCTGGTAGCCGCAACATTTGCATTCCGTAGGTCAGGTCCTATAGTCCGGAACCTGAACAAGATAAAAGGTTCAGGATTTGGCCTGACTAACATTAGACAGGCTGAAAGCCTGTCCTACAAAATAGTTTGCTAAATAGTCTGTAGGTCAGGTCTGTGTCCTGACTTACACTAGACAGGCTGAAAGCCTGTCCCACAAAATGCTGCTTCTACTCACCCTCTCATCTAATAAAACTTCACATACTTCCTCGTTATAGGCTTATCCATATTCTCAAATGCCTCGGCTTCCAGCGGTATGGACCGATAAAGCGCCCTACCTCTTTTACCCCGAATAATTCCCACAATGTATTGCCAACCCAAAAGAATAGCAACACCGAGTGGCGAATACCTTTTCATCTGCACCTGGTGATGAAGCTCGTGAGCTAACACGCTCTCATCTTTCCGCCAGTTGAGCCCCACAAGAACTATCCCCGGGAAAGGTGCCATACCGCGAGCCGATTCAGGAAACCACTTCGGCGAAAACGCGAATGTCGGCACAACCGCCACCCAAATCCACAAGATGATATTTACTGCTGCAAAAATAATTAGACTGGTTATCATAGATTCCTCCTTTTCCAACATGGCTCCAATATGGTAGCCTCAATCGTCAATCGTAAATTGTCCCTCTTCAATTAAATTGTCATCCCCGAATACTTCATTTTACGTGTAGGACAGGCGTTGTCCCCTGAACCTGAAAGGTTCCGGGGCCGCCTGTCTTAGTATTTTTCTTGTCATCCCCGAGTGCTCCTGTCGGGGATCCAGGGGAAGCAGCGAAGGCGGAGGGATCCAGGGGCATTTTAATTGTAGGACAGGCTTTTTTC
>JBAXDA010000160.1:0-4503 GCA_037141215.1 Candidatus Firestoneibacteriota bacterium
TTTATTCTTGCGCTGAGCCCTATAAAAGCATTCGCGTCCCGGGCTGCCCTTTTTCCATACATCTGTATAGTTTACGACCAAGGGTATCTCGTACCTTGAAATATCGGCTGATTCAGTAAGTTCGCGTAACTCAATTTTTAGCGGGATAGAAACCTCTTCCCCGGCTTTTAACTCCAAAACCCAGCCGGCTTTTACCATTTGTTTCTTGACAGAGCGCTCCCGAACAAATTCCACTCGCTTTACCCAACCGGAAACTGTCTTAAGGGTCCTGTCTTCCTCAATTCTGTTCCCGGAGGTATGTATAAGAACTGTGATGTCTTTCATAGCAGGGTTCCTATTGACTCCATTACTTCCTCTGCGGATATATCTTTGCACTTTCTTCCTTTAATAACTGCAAGCTTCGGATTGTCCGGCGGCGACCATCTTACATAATCACTTGTTCCATAAATACCTGCGGCCGGAATATCCATTGCCATTGCGATATGTATGGGGCCAGTATCTCCGCAGACAAACAGGCTGAATCTTTTAAAAACCGCAGCCCAAATGTTTATCTCAGAAGGCGGAAGGACAAAGGCATTTTCTCCTATTAGTTCTTTTACTCTGAAAGCAAGCCCTTTCTCTCCGGGTCCTTCCGTAATAATAAATTTTATTGTTTTGCCTTCGCGGGCAGCCTTCTTTTCTAATAGTCTCGAGAGTTCAACAAATCTTTCTTCGGGCCATCTTCTTGGCTTTCTTTTTGATCCGGGATGCAGGCCTATTACAAGATCCGAAGCAGTAATACCGCAGCCTGCGAAATACTTCCTCGCCTCAACTTCCTCCGTAATCCCTGGGAAGAGCAAGGGCTTCCTGTAAAGAGCTTCAATGCCGGACTTTTCCAGTAATTCAAGATTCCTATAGACTTCATATTTCGGCAAACTGTCTTTCTCTATTTCTACATTGTAAAACGCATCTGTCCCCCGGTCTTTAAACCCTATCTTGTACCTTGCCCCGCTCAAATAGCAAAGCAGAGCGCTTTTCAGGCTGAAGTCAAAGGTAAGAACCAGGCAGGCGTCATAACCCGCTTTTCTTATTTGTTTAATGTCTTTAAATCCATTTGAGTATATTGTTTTAATATATGGACTTCCTTTCAGTACAGCTTTATTGTACTTGTTGGCAAGAACACTAACCTCCCCTTCTTTTATGCTTTTGACAAATGATTCAAAAACCGGAGTGGAAAGAATCATATCTCCAATTCTGTCTATTCTAATGACTAAAAGTTTCTTTATTGTGCCGGGAGCCGGAATTACCGAAGAACCTTTCTTTCTGTCAAATTTTTTTATGGTAAAAGAAAGCAAATCTTTCAGGACTTTGAGCCAGGCTTTTCTGATGGAAGAGGTGTGAAACTTCACTTTTTACTTTTCCTTAAATATCGGGAAGCTCCCGAAAGAAAACTTTTTAAGAATAAAGCGCAGCAGCGTCCAGAGGGTCTGTACTCCGTAAAGCACGCTATTCTTAAAGCTAATAGAGGAGGAATCTTTAAGGTATTTCGTGGGACAGGGAATCTCTGCTATTTTAAACTTAAAATAAACGCTCTGAACTATCACTTCTGTGTCAAACACGAAGTTCTCGGAATTATCCAGGAAAGGTATTTTTTCAAGAAGTTTCCTGCTGTAAGCTCTGTAACCCGTGTGAAACTCTGAAAGCCTCTGCCCGAGAACAAAATTCTCAACGGAGGTGAGGAACCTGTTGCTTATGTATTTGTAGAGCGGCATGCCTCCTGAAAGGGCTGTTTTGCTGAGAAGCCTTGAGGCAAGCACCAGGTCCGCTTTTCCGTCCAAAATAGGCTTTATAATCTCAGGTATCAGTTTTGGATCATACTGGTAGTCGGGATGTAGCATAACAACAATATCTGCTTTTTCCTTGAGAGCCTCTGTGTAGCAGGTTTTTTGATTGCCTCCATATCCGCGATTCTCGGGATGGAGGAAAACAGAAAGACCTAATTTCCCGGCAAGTTTTACGGTTTCATCGTGGCTTGCGTCATCAACCAGGATAATTTCGTCTACAATCCCCTTCGGAATATCATCATAAGTCGCCTGAAGGGTCTTTGCAGCGTTATAAGCGGGCATTACTACTACGACTTTGGGTTTTGTCATATAATAGTTATATTATCATAAAATATAATGGTAGTAAAGGCGAAAGGGCTAAGGCTAATAAGGGGTTTCTTCATCCTTTCAAAATGAAAGAGCCCTTCTCCAGAAGGGCTCTTTTTGTTGGTATTTTGTGCTTGTGCTTAAATTTTTATAGACTAAAAGCCGGCCTTGGTTCGTTTATGCATATAGAGAACCTGTGTGTTGCCGCCCCGTCGTAATATCCCATAGGAAGGCTGAAAGAGTAATCAAATCGTATATCAACATATTTTGCCGGCAGAAAGAAGCTGAACCCTATATTCGCATTCATAAAACTATTAGTACCGTAGCCAAAGCCTGCCCTAAACCCTATTTCGGAATTTGTAATGTTCAGCGCCTCCATAAATTTGGAGTCCAGCCAGTATTCCGCTCCGACCTTTGCCTTAAGGTCAGGGTCTCTATAATCAATCTCTAAGGCAGTAAGAAGATTCTTTGTGACTTTATAACCGGCGCCGGCCCTAAGAACAAAAGGCACAATATCCGATGAAGCCAGGCTTATGTCCGGGGAATTAACATTTTCCAGCTGGACTCCTGCCGAGAATTCTCCCGTTAACTTTATCATTACGCCGAGGTCAAGACCCAGGGCCGCGGCAGTCGGATTAGCAAAAATGGGGTTTGTCGCGGAGACCGCATCAGCAGCGCTATAAGTTTTGGACATATATTTTATGGCAGCGCCCGCAGTTATCATATTATCGAGATCATAAGCGTATCCCAGTTTGACAGTATTCTCGGAATAGACACTTCCGACTGAAGTATTAAGCCAGCTTACTCCAAAAGCCCCCATTTTATTCATTGGGACAGCAACACCTATAAAACTGTCTCCCAAGCCGGCCATATATCCCGTATATGTAGCGGTTGTGGAAATCATTTTTATCCGTGTAAGCCCTGCAACATTGTAATATAGCGCGTTTACATCATCAGCCACGCCTACAAACGCTTCTCCCATTCCCGCCGGCCTCGCGCCCTGCCCCATATCAAAGAAAGCCGCGTTTGCCGCCGCTGACGCAAACAGCATTACCGCTATTAGGAACTTTTTCATGGTAATAACCTCCTTCGTTTTTCTACTTAGCCAGCACTATGGTGCCTTTGCCTGCAACAACTCCGCCGACTTTTATCTGCCAGATGTAAAACCCGCCTTCAAGAGCTTTCCCTGAATTTGTTTTTCCGTCCCAGGTAAAGGTGGACATACTTGCGCTCCAGCTGAAGGTAGAGTTTTCCGGAGTAACAACCGCTACAAGAGTACCATTCGGCTTATATACATACATTTCAACCCTGTCATTTGCACTGTTATATACTGCAAAGGTAGCCTTATTGAACGCGGGGTTTGCGCTATTGGGAGTGAACGGGTTATTGGTAATATTAACACCGGGATGAGGTTCACCCACAACTTCATTGGAAAGAGCTATATCAGTTTCCTCGGAACCGATTCCTTTAACTACTACAGCTGTTACCTTGTAGTAGTATTTTGTCCCATTTACGGCGGTTACATCATTATAGGATGTGCCGCTGCAAGTACCTATTAGTGCAGGCGCGGGATCTGCCGGAGTCGTACTTCTGTATATGTTATATAAAGAGACCTCTCCGCTGTAGGCAGTAGAGAGGAATACGAGCTGCACCTGATTGTCGGCGTTTGTTGCCGTTAGATTCTCCGGTACAGGCAATACTTTAACCTCGTCAAAATACGCTATTTTATCACCCGCCGAGTCCGATCCTGAAAATATCCCAATGTTACCCTGAGTTCCGGCAGTATCCGTTGCCGTCAACACGGCTGCTCCCCAAGCGGTGCCATTTGTGGAAGAATAGCACATTATTGAGGTCCCTGAGTTAACAACCTTTAGCCAATAAGGCGCGGCCAGCGGAGCAATTGTTAAGGATGTTACGGTAGTTGTCGTTGCGCCTGTGTATTTTAGGAGTTCATAAGCGCCTGCGTCATTGTAATTAAACATATAATACGAACCGTTGGAACTCTTGTATTTAAAAACCAGCGCGGAGTACCTTATCCCGGCAGCAGATACCGGGGTTATTTTTGCTGAATAAACAAAATCTCTGTATGTGGTCTTAAGCATCAACTGCGGAATAGTCAAATTACAGGAGCTATTCTGCCTGTAAACTTTGTTGACTCCGGTGTTGTAAATAGTCCAGACACCGCTGCCTTCTCCCCATACTCCCCCTGTTGTATTTTTGTCAGAAATAACTCTAACATCGTCAAGCAGTATCCCTGACCCTGTTACTGCACTTGTAGCATCGGTTGTTATATTAATTGCAAAGGAGCTCACAACCGAGGTTGGCGTTCCTACCGCGCTCAGTTGCTGTTTGAAATAATTCCACTGCACGGGTA
>JBAXDA010000161.1:0-4478 GCA_037141215.1 Candidatus Firestoneibacteriota bacterium
GGATCGAGAGCCAGATGTCATTAAGCAGCAAAATAAAGATGGCCGATTATGTGATAAATAACGGCGCCGCGCGCGCCGAAACGAAAAAAGAGATAGTAAAAATATGGAGGCTTATAGCATGGAAATAGGTGATCTTAAGACGATGAATATATCAGCTTTGACAAAACTCGCTAAGGAGCTGAAAGTAGAAGGTATAACCGGACTTAAGAAGCAGGATCTTATTTTTAAGCTGCTTCAGGCCAAGACGGAAAAGGACGGCCTTATATACGGCAGCGGTGTCCTTGAGATATTGCCGGACGGTTTTGGTTTCCTTAGATCTCCAAATTACAGCTATTTACCCAGTCCGGATGATATTTATGTGTCGCCGTCCCAAATAAGAAAATTTGATTTAAAAACCGGAGATACTGTTTCAGGCCAAGCCAGGCCGCCAAAAGAAGGTGAAAGATATTTTGCTCTGCTGAAAATAGAGGCCGTTAACTCCGAGCAGCCTGAGCTTGCCAAGACCAGGATATTGTTTGATAACCTTACCCCCCTTTATCCCAGTAAAAAGATTAAACTTGAAACTACCAGCGATGAAGTGTCTATGAGGATTATGGATATGCTCTGTCCGATTGGAAAAGGACAGAGGGGTCTTATTACTTCGCCGCCAAAAGCCGGAAAAACAATTTTACTCCAGAAAATAGCTAACAGTATAACGACGAACCATCCGGAAATAACTCTCATCATTCTTCTCATAGACGAACGCCCGGAAGAAGTTACAGACATGCAAAGGTCTGTAAAAACGGAGGTCGTGAGCTCAACTTTTGATGAGCCTGCGGAAAGACATGTTGCTGTCGCCGAAATGGTGCTTGAGAAAGCAAAACGACTGGTTGAATATAAAAAGGATGTTGTGATATTATTGGATAGCATAACAAGGCTTGCGCGCGCGTACAATACGGTAGTTCCTCCTTCAGGTAAAGTACTGTCCGGAGGAGTGGATTCTAACGCTTTGCAGAAACCTAAGAGGTTTCTGGGCGCTGCAAGAGATGTTGAAGAAGGCGGCAGCCTTACGGTAATCGCAACAGCGCTTATTGAGACCGGTTCCAGAATGGATGAAGTAATATTTGAAGAATTCAAGGGCACTGGCAATATGGAAGTTGTGCTTGATAGAAGAATGGCGGATAAAAGGATATTCCCTGCGTTTGATGTTAACAAGTCAGGCACGAGGAAGGAAGAACTTCTAATTCCGCCGAATGAACTGCAAAAAATATGGATCCTGAGAAGGTTATGGAATGAAAAACCGGCGGATGCCGCAATGGCGCTGCTTGTACAAAGAATCGCAAAAACTAAATCCAATAAAGATTTTCTAAACGGGATTAAACCTGTAGATTAAATAAAGCTGGAATAGCAAAAAAAGGAGAACCAAACAATGAAGGATAAAATTCATCCGCAGTATAAAGAGACCACTATTACCTGCACATGCGGCAGTGTAATAAATACCAGGTCGACAAAGCAGAACATAAAGACTGAAATTTGTTCTGCCTGCCATCCGTTCTACACCGGACAGCAGAAACTTGTTGATACGGCAGGAAGGGTGGACAAGTTTAAAAAGAGGGTTGCAGCAAAGAAGCCGGATACAAAAAAGACTGTGAAGAAGGCGGAAGTAATAGAAGAACCAAAAGCCTAGTGGTTTTATGTTAGAGAAGTTAAAAGGAATAGAAAAAGAATATGAAGAGCTGACGAAAGCTCTGTCTGATCCTGCCCTGGCGGCCGACAATCAGAAATACCAGATTGCAATGAAGCGCATCGCAAGACTGTCGGCGCTTATGGAGAAGACAGCTCAGTATCGCAAGCTTACTGCAGATATTGCAGGAACCGAAGAGGTCGCTGACGGAAAAGACCCTGAGCTCTCTCAAATGGCAAAAGAAGAACTAAAGGGGCTGACTGCTCAGAAAGAAAAGATGGATAAAGAGCTGAAACTTCTCCTTATTCCCAAGGATCCTAACGACGAAAAAAACACCATAATCGAAATTAGAGCAGGTACCGGCGGTGATGAGGCAGCCCTCTTCGCCGCCAGTTTATTTAGAATGTATTCCAGATATTCTGAAATAAAAGGATGGCTGGTTGAAGTTCTAAGTTCTAGTCCGACAGGGCTGGGTGGGTTTAAAGAAATAGTGTTTTCCATAGAAGGCGGGGATGTCTACGGGCATATGAGATATGAAAGCGGCGTCCACAGGGTGCAGCGCGTGCCGGCTACTGAAGCTTCCGGAAGGATACATACTTCAACAGTAACCGTTGCCGTTATGCCTGAAGCGGAGGAAGTTGATCTTGATGTTAAACCTAATGAAATTAGAATAGACCTTTACTGTTCTTCCGGTGCAGGAGGGCAGAGCGTTAATACAACCTACTCGGCTGTACGACTGACACACTTACCGACCGGTATTGTTGTAGCCTGCCAGGATGAACGTTCACAGCTAAAGAACAAAGCAAAAGCGATGAAAGTCCTCTTTGCCAAGCTCCTGGATAAGAAAATAGCTGAGCAGCAGTCTCTTTTGGCGAAAGACAGAAAATCCCAGATAGGTACCGGAGAGAGAAGCGAAAAAATCAGGACTTATAACTTTCCGCAGAACAGAATGACTGACCACCGAATAGGTCTGACAATCTACAACCTTCCCAGCGTCATGGAAGGAGAGCTTGATCAGGTCTTCAACCCACTTATTGAGGCTTCGCAGGAAGAACAACTAAAACACCTGGAGCAGGCAAGATGAAACAGGCTTCCGAACTGTTAAAGTTTGGAACTGTGTTACTTTCAAAAAAACATCTTGATAATCCTGTCCGTGACGCCGAACTGCTTCTGATGAAAGCCTTGCATGCCGGGAAAACAGGCCTTTATGCGGGACTTTCAAACAATGTAACCGCACCGTCTGAGAGAAAATACCTTGCTTACCTTAAGAGAAGGACTGCTTTTGAACCTGTTTCATATATCCTTGGAGAAAAAGAGTTTTATGACTGCACTTTTAAAGTAAACAGTAGTGTACTTATACCAAGACCTGAAACGGAATTTTTGGTTCAGGCTGCGATAGATACAGGAAGGAAATATTACCGGCCGTCTATTCTGGATATAGGAACGGGTTCCGGTTGTGTCGCAGTTACAATTGCCAAGCACCTTCAGTATGCAAAGGTTGTCTCCGTTGATCTGTCAACTGCAGCGCTTTCACTCGCAAAAAAGAACGCTGTACTCAACGGGACGTCAAACCTAACATTCGTCAAAAGCGATCTTTTTGCTTCTTTAAAGAAAGAGCTGAAATTTGATATCATAGTCTCCAATCCTCCCTATGTGTCGGCTAAAGAGATGAAAGCCCTGCTTCCGGAGACAAAAAAGTATGAGCCGTCAGTAGCGCTTTGCGGAGGCAAAGACGGGTTGGATTATTACCGGAGGATTGTTTCTCAAGTAAAATGGAGACTGAATTATGGAGGCTTTCTGATATTTGAAGTCGGTTATAAACAAGCGAAACGAGTCAGAAGACTGCTTGAAATATCAGGCTTAACAATAACAGAGGTAATTAAAGATTACGGCGGAATAAAAAGAGTTGTTGTGGGCTGCTGGAAATAAAACCGAAAAACTCAAACAGAACGGAGTGGCAATGGACAAAATAGTGATTGAGGGTAGGAATAGATTAGAAGGTACTGTTAAAATTTCTGGTTCAAAAAACGCCGCGCTGCCTATTATCGCCGCCACTATTCTTACGGCAAAGGCGTGTGAGCTTACAAATGTACCAAACCTTAATGATGTCCTGATAATGAATAAGCTTGTCAGAATTGCAGGAGGAACTGCTGAATTTAAAGACAACATTCTTCACGTTGAGAACAGAAAAATAACAAATTTCAAAGCCCCCTATGACCTTGTAAAAACAATGAGAGCCTCAGTGTATGTGATGGGCGCGCTTCTGGGGAGATACCGTCAGGCTGAGGTTGCCTTGCCCGGCGGCTGTGTAATTGGAGAACGACCGATTAATCTTCATCTGCTCGGCTTTGAAAAACTTGGCGTAAAAATAAGCATAGAACACGGCTATATCAAAGCCAAAGCAAAGGTCTTAAAAGGAGCCGAGATTAATTTTAATGTGGTTAGTGTAGGCGCCACGGCAAATATTCTTATGGCCGCCGTGCTTGCGGAAGGAAAAACTGTTTTACGGAATGCGGCCTCGGAACCTCATATCGTAGACCTGGCTAATTTTCTTAACAAATTGGGGGCTAAAATATCAGGCGCAGGTACTAAAAACATAGAAATTAAAGGCGTCTCGGAATTGAAAGGCGGGAAATACAAGATAACCTCGGATTATATAGAGGCAGGGACCTTTATGGCAGCCGCAGGGATAACCAACAGCAAGATAACAATAGAAAACGCCCCGCTTAATGATCTTGAAGCAGTTTGGCAAAAGATGGAAGAAGCCGGCTGCAAGATAAAGAAATCAGGCACGAAACTTATTGTCCAGGGAGTT
>JBAXDA010000162.1:0-4444 GCA_037141215.1 Candidatus Firestoneibacteriota bacterium
GGACAAAACGGGCCAGGATAATGGTCTTGGGCCCGTGTTTGTCGTAAAACTTTTGTGTCCGGACAAGATGGTTCTTATGGAAAAAGAAAGAGTCTTCCTTATTAAAGATCTTGGGTCCCAAATGGTAGCCGATCCAGTAGCCGGTGGTGTCGCCGACAATGGCAGCCGCGCAAAGCAAGAGGTTCAAGATCCAGATGTTCAGGGAGGGCTCTACGGCCGCGAGGAGCCCCGCGGCCGCGGCTCGCCACTGCCGCTTCCACGCGAGCCACGCGAGGAAGAGCCCCGGCGTCCACTTCAGCGCCGTGGCGAGGCCAACAAGGGCGCCGCCGAGGCCGGCGGCAAGTCTGTGGGCATGAATATCCGGCTGCCCTTTGAGCAGAAGCCCAATGCCTATGCCAATATCTCGATTGATTACAAGTATTTCTTTATCCGCAAGGTCATGTTTGTCAAATACGCGACCGCCTTTGTCATAATGCCCGGCGGTTTTGGCACAATGGATGAGCTCTTTGAATCCATAACGCTTATCCAGACCAAGAAGATAAATCCTTTCCCGGTGGTGATGGTGGGCAGGGAATACTGGCAGGGGCTGCTTGACTGGATGAACAAGGAAATGGTCAGGAGAGGTTTCGTAGATAAAATTGATATGGACATTGTCCATGTTACTGATAATCCCAAAGAAGTGGTTCAGATAATCACAAAATACTGCAAGCAGGCAGGGGTTAAGCTGAAGGGCGGAAAATAATCAGTCAGCGCTCTTGTAATTTTGGCGGATAATAGCCGTTACACTGCCGTCCCCGGGTTTTAAAGGTTTTTGTTGAAAACCCGGTCTTTTCCATTTATAATCGACCTATGAAACTAAATGATTTTATCCTTGCGGGTATTTCAGGGATTCTCCTCTTCGTTAGCTTTCCGAGTTTTCTAAATCTTTCTTTCTCTTCTTACACAGCCTTTCCTGCCTGGATAGCTCTGATTCCGCTTTTCTTCGCGCTGCACAAGAAATCTGCGGCGCACTCCTTTATAATCGGAATATTTGCAGGCTTTGTGTTTTTTATGGGGGTGCTTTACTGGATTACCTGTATAAAGGAACTGGGCATATTTTCCATACCGCTCTGGATAATTCTCTCTATATATCTCGGGTTTTTTATAGGATTATTTTCCCTCCTGCAAAGCCGGATCCCTCTTTTTATCGCTCCGTTTCTCTGGGTGGCGCTTGAATATCTCCGCGCTACGCTATTTACAGGATTCCCGTGGGCACTTCTTGGCTATTCCCAGTATAAAATGATCAATCTTATTCAGGTCAGCAGCCTGGGAGGCGTTTATGCCGTTTCTTTTCTTATTGTCTCTTTCAACGCGGGCATCGCGTACTTCTTTCTCTCCGGCAGGAGGGGGGAAAAGGTTCAGGACGGCCTCAGGGATTTTTTTGCTTTCTTTTCCTCCGTGCAGGGCGGGTTTAATATAGGGAGAGGAAGAAAGGCCGCGCTTATTCTTCCGCTGCTTTTTATTTTCGCCGCCTATTTTTACGGCGCTGCCGGCCGCAGTTCCCAGGAAAAGAAAACAGGCTCTTACAAGGCTACCGTCCTTCAGGGAAATATACCGCAGGATGTTAAATGGGACGAGAAATTTATTGACGAAACTTTTAGGATCTACAGTGAACTTGCGCTTGCGGGTAACGAACGGACGGATCTGGTTGTCTGGCCGGAAAGCGCTTCCACGGTATATCTCAGGTATGAGAAAAAATATCTGAGCAAAGTTGAAAAGCTCTCCCTGGATCTGAAGTCCGAGCAGCTTATCGGAACTCCTGATGCCGAAATTGGCGCTGACAATAAAGTAAACAAGACTTTTGTTTCCGCTTTCCACATAGACGGAAAAGGCAGGCTTGCCGGAAGCTATGATAAAATCCACCTTGTCCCTTTCGGAGAATATGTGCCCTTCAAGGAAATAATAAAAAAGCTGGAGCGCTACACTTCGGGTTTCAGCGAATACACGGCTGGAAAAGAATATACGGTGTTTAGAGGCAGAGAGCCTTTTTCCGTGTTAATATGTTATGAAGCGGTTTTCCCGGGAATCTCCAGAGAGTTTAGGAAGCGGGGGGCTGCGTTCCTTGTTAATATAACCAATGACGCATGGTACGGTAGATCCGCGATGCCCTATCAGCATTTCTCAATGATGGTTTTCAGGGCAGTGGAAAACAGAATTCCGGTCGTCAGGTCGGCAAATACCGGGATAAGCGGTTTCATTGATGCCCGCGGAGAGATAACCGGTGTGACAGAACTTTTTGAAAAAACAAAACTTACGCAGAGCGTAATACCCGGGGAAGCTTCGTTTACTCTCTATACCAGGTACGGGGATTTTTTCGCATATGTTTGCGCGGGACTTGCGCTTCTGGGGATAATTTTTGTCAGAGAAAGGCGGCTTGATGACTCAAAACCCTCTTAAAATATTGCTTGTTGCTTCTGAAGTCGTGCCGTTCGCTAAGACCGGGGGTTTGGCGGATGTTGCCGGAGCTCTGCCGAAGGCCCTTTCCCGAAGGGGGCATGAGGTCAGAATAATAATGCCTCGCTATAAGATTATAGACGAGAAAAAATTCCGTCTTAATAAGAAATTTGATCTTCCGGGCGGAGGCAGCCTCAAAGAAACACTGATGCCGGGCACGAGTATTCCGGTTTATTTTACGGATAACGACAAGTATTTTGGAAGATGGGGTTTTTACGGAGAAGAGGGTGAGGATTATCCGGATAACGGCGAGAGATTTACCTGGTTCAACAAGGCGGTAGTCGCTTCGCTTCCAAAACTCGGCTGGAAACCTGATTGTATCCATTGCAATGACTGGCAGTCGGGGCTTATTCCGCTGCTCGTCAAGCAGTCCTCTGACCCGGAGGTAAAGAGCATAGCAACGCTAATGACCGTTCATAACATAGCGTACCAGGGTTTTTTCAAAAAAGAGCTGATTGATTTTATAGGCTTCCCCAAAGAACTTTACACGCCGGAGGGCCTGGAATACTGGGGAGGTTTCAGTTTTCTTAAAGCCGGACTGCTCTATGGCGATCTTCTGAGTACAGTCAGCGAAAGATACGCCTTTGAGATAAAGAACAGCGCTGAGTATGGACGGGGGATGGAAGGCGTCCTGCAGAACAGGCAGAAAGATCTTTTTGGCATAGTGAACGGTGTGGATTATGAAGAGTGGGATCCTTTAACTGACAAGTATCTTAGTTTAAATTACGGGCCGGATACGGTGGAGAAGAAATTCGCGAACAAAAGAGCCCTGCTGAAAGAATTGAAAATGGTTTCTAACGAGAATGTGCCCCTGCTTGCAATGGTCTCGCGGCTTGACGATCAGAAAGGGTTGGATCTGGTGCTCGGCGCTATAGAGGGTCTTCTGAAGCTTAAACTTCAGCTGGTTCTCCTCGGGATAGGCGACAGAAAATACTATCCCCTGCTGGAAACGCTCGCGAAGCAGCATCCCGCCAAGCTTTCGGTGAATCTTAATTTCAACGATCCACTGGGACACGAGATTTACGCGGGGGCTGATATTTTTCTTATGCCCTCAAAATTCGAGCCCTGCGGACTGGGACAGCTTGTTGCTTTTAAATACGGAACAATCCCGGTTGTAAGAGCTACCGGCGGGCTTTATGACACGGTTTTAAAGTTTGACGGGAAGAGCGAAGAGGGGAATGGTTTTGTTTTTGAAGATTACACTCCGGAAGCCTTTCTTGAAGCCGTCAGGCAGGCTGTCTTTGTCTTTACGGAGAAGAAAAACTGGAAAAAACTTATGCAGAATGCCATGAGCGCAGATTTTTCCTGGGAAAGCTCGGCGAGGAAGTACGAACAGTTGTACGGACGGGCCTTGAAAAGAAAAGAACTTAAGCCTTAATTCCTTTAAAAAGTTTTAGATCCGGTGGTCATCTTACGGTAGAGGGTTTTATGAAAAAGAGAGACGCATTAACAGCCTGGGGTTTTATCCTGCCAGCCTTTCTTGTTATATTAGTATTTCACCTTATCCCGACTGTTTATGCGTGGTTTATCAGCCTTTACAACTGGGATAATCTTTCCCCGAAAACCTTTATAGGGCTTGCCAATTACTCGGAATTGCTTAAAGACGGGGATTTTTGGAGGTCGCTTTTCAATACGGCCTATTTCGCGTTGGGAACCATACCTGCCAGCATAATAATTTCCATAATAATAGCCCTCTGCCTTAACCAGAACATTAGAGGGCTTTCGTTCTACAGGACGGTATATTTTTTGCCGGTAATTACTTCTATGAATGCCATCGCGATGGTCTGGCTCTGGATTTATCAGCCCGAGATGGGGCTTTTGAATTACCTGCTTGGACTTTTCGGTATTGCCTCCAGAAACTGGCTCCTGGATCCCGTCTGGGCGATGCCGGCAGTCATCCTTATGAGCATCTGGAAGAATCTCGGCTATAATGTTCTTATACTGCTTGTGG
>JBAXDA010000163.1:0-4436 GCA_037141215.1 Candidatus Firestoneibacteriota bacterium
AGAGAAACTTCCTTAAAACTCGCGAAGTTGCTTGATACTCCTCTCGCGAAAATCTACGAAGTTATCACTTTTTACAATTACTTTAAACTCTCCCCTCCGGCTAAGCATACTATTGCCGTGTGCATGGGGACTGCCTGTTACCTAAAGGGAGCTCCGGAACTGATAGACGAAGTAACGAAAATACTCGGGATAAGCGAAGGCCAGACCACCCGGGACAACCTTTTCCATCTTGATGTGGTCAGATGTCTCGGCTGTTGCGGCCTCGCCCCGGTAATGATGATCGGCGAAAAAGTCTACGGAAAGGTGCAGAGGAAACAGATAGCGGAAATACTGCAGCAATACGATTAGAAAGCCCTGAGTGAGAACCGCGAATTAATAAGAAAAGCAGAATGACGAAGAGGAGACGGTATGTCAAAGAAAACGGTGGAAGAACTTGAAATAATACGGGACCGGAATTCAGGAGAGGGCAAGAACTGGATAAAGGTCGGAATGAGCACCTGCGGAATAGCCGCCGGCGCGGATGAAGTTTATAAAACACTTGTTGAAGAAGCGAAGAAAAGAAATATCGAAGTAACAGTTAAAAAGTGCGGTTGCGCCGGAAAGTGTTATGCCGAGCCGCTCGTTGAAGTTAATGTTGAGGGGGCTCCGAGGGTTACTTACGGTAAAGTAACAAAGGAAGTGGCGCTCTCAATACTAGAGAAGCATGTAAGGAATAAAAAATTGGTCAATGATTACATATTCATTTAAGTAATCTGCGCAAGCGCTTTAATTTAATCCGCGTAATCAAATAGATTTTACTAAGAGAGGGCTTACATGGCAAATAAGACAATACTTGTAAAAGAAACTTCGACAGGCATGGAAAAGATTTATGACTTTGCCACCGCGCTTAACAATGCTCTTCGCGACGCAGGTGTTGCCGAGACCACGAATGTCATAAGGGTTGCTGATATAGGCGTCTATGACAAAGGCTATGCCTTAAGGATACTTCCCGAAGACATAACCTATGTTAAGGTAAACGAAGCGGATCTAAAAAAAATAGTCGAGGAGACGGTCAAGAAAGGAAAGGTCCTTGATGAAATTGGCCACGAGCGTGCTTCCAAGCAGGTAAAAATAGTTCTTAAGAACTGCGGCGTCGTCGATCCGGAAAGCATAGACGATTATATCGGCACGGGCGGTTATCAGGGGCTCAAAAAAGCTCTGCTTGATCTTAAAAGCCAGGATAAGGTGCTTGAAGAAATGAAGAAATCAGGGCTCCGCGGAAGAGGCGGAGCGGGTTATCCTACCTGGATGAAATGGACCGCGGCGAAGAACCAGAAGAGCGACGAGAAGTACATGATCTGCAACGGCGACGAAGGTGATCCGGGAGCCTATATGGATAGGGCTGTTTTGGAAGGCGATCCGCATTCTGTTGTAGAAGGAATGGCGATTGCGGGCTATGCAATAGGCGCCGCAACAGGCTATTTCTATATCAGAGCCGAATATCCGCTTGCTATCAAAAGGATAGAAAAAGCTATAGAAGACGCGAAGGCCTACGGGCTGGTCGGGGATAACATTCTCGGCAGCGGGTATAATTTTAATCTTGAAATAAGGCTGGGAGCGGGCGCTTTTGTTTGCGGCGAAGAAACAGCGCTAATAGCGTCCATTGAAGGAAAAAGAGGGACTCCAAAGCCTAGGCCTCCTTTTCCCGCGCAGAAAGGCCTCTGGGATAAGCCTTCCGTAATAAACAATGTTGAAACTCTGGCTGTTGTTCCGCAGATTCTCGCGAAAGGCGGGGAGTGGCTTTCCAAATACGGCACAGAAAAATCGAAGGGCACAAAAGTGTTTGCCCTTACCGGTAAAGTCAAAAACTCGGGGCTGGTGGAAGTTGCGATGGGTACAACGCTCAGAGAAATAATTTTTGACATCGGCGGCGGCATTCTGGGGAATAAAAAGATCAAAGCAGTGCAGACCGGCGGGCCGTCGGGCGGAGTCATTCCGGATACCTTCCTGGACACTCCTGTTGATTACGAAAACCTTGTGAAGCTCGGCTCAATAGTAGGCTCGGGCGGTATGATTGTCATTGACCAGACCGACTGCTTAATCGACCTGGCAAAATTTTACCTCGGTTTCTGTGTGGACGAATCCTGCGGCAAGTGCGCGCCCTGCAGAATCGGCGGTTACCAGTTGCTGCAGATCTTAAACAGAATCTCGGCAGGCGAAGGTGTGCTTGAAGACCTCGAAAAACTCCAGAAGATAGCCTATGCGATGCAGAAGGCTTCTCTCTGCGGCTTGGGACAGACGGCGGCGAATCCGGTGCTCTCCACCTTGAAATACTTTGAAGCGGAATACAAAGCCCACATTGTTGATAAAAAGTGCCCGGCAGGAAAATGTAAACACCTGCTCGTTTACAGAATTGCGGATGACAAGTGCAAGAGATGCGGAGTCTGCGTGAAGAACTGCCCTACTCAGGCAATATCCGGAAGCAGGGAGAACGGCTACCTTATTGATCAGGTAAAATGTATAAAGTGCGGCAACTGCGAAGAAGTCTGCAAATTTACCGCAGTCGGAAAGGAGTAATCCATGTATAAAATGATAGAAGCCAAAATAAACGGCATCAAAGTTGCGGTAAAGGAAGGCACCACTATAATGGATGCCGCAAAAAAGGTGCAGATAAAGATACCCACGCTCTGCAAGCATCCGGACCTTCCTCCTTCGGCAAGCTGCGGCCTTTGCATAGTAAAGGTGGTCGGAAGCAATAAAATGCTTCGCGCGTGCTGTACTCCCGTTGAAGAGAAGATGGAAGTCGTCACGAATGACCCTGATATAGTTGGCGTAAGAAGGACCGTTCTGGAAATGATACTTTCCAACCACCCCAACGACTGTCTTACCTGTGCAAGGAACAATAACTGCGAATTGCAGAAACTTGCTGCTGATTTCGGCATTAGAGAGGAGGAATTCAAGAAATTCTTAAGACAGATTCCGAAAGACCTTTCCACCGGCGTTATTGAACTGGAGCCTGAAAAATGCATACTTTGCGGCAGGTGCGTTTATGTCTGCCAGCAGGACCAGGATGTCTGGGCGCTCTCGTTCCTTGAAAGGGGAATGGGTACCAGGATTTCGCCCGCAGGTGATATTACCCTTGCGGAGTCTCCCTGCGTGAAATGCGGCCAGTGCTCGGCGCATTGCCCCACGGGAGCCATAGTCGAGAAGGATGATACGGCTAAGGTCTGGAAAGCTCTCCGCGATCCGGAAAAATACTGTGTAGTCCAGATAGCTCCTGCGGTCAGGGTGGCAATTGGCGAGGCTTTTGGTGTTGTCGGCCAGAATTTCACACACAAACTTTATGCGCTTTTCAAGAGACTTGGTTTCAAAGCCGTGTTTGACACCAACTTCGGCGCTGATGTGTGTATCATGGAAGAAGGCAGCGAATTTGTAGAAAGATTTGTAAATAAGAAAGGCGTGCTGCCCCTTATCACCACCTGCTGCCCTTCCTGGGTGGATTTCATGGAAAAATATCATACGGACATGATTCCTCATTTCTCGTCCTGCAAATCCCCGCATGAGATAGTGGGGACGCTTTCAAAAACCTATTTTGCCGAAAAGAATAAAATAGATCCGGCAAAGATCTACGGCGTTTCCATAATGCCCTGTACCTCAAAAAAATACGAGATAACCAGGAGCAACGAAATGTCTGCTTCCGGGCATCAGGATATAGATGTAGTGCTTACAACCAGAGAGCTTGCCAGGATGATAAAGCAGGCAGGGATAGATTTTTTGAATCTTCCCGACGAAGACTGCGACCATATTCTCGGGGATTATACCGGCGCCGGGGTTATCTTCGGTTCTACCGGAGGAGTTATGGAGGCGGCGCTTCGGACTGCCTACAATATAATAACCACAAAAGATCCCGAAAAAGTTGAGTTTAAAACAACCAGGGGCCTTAAAGGCATAAAGGAGTCGGAAATAGATATTAACGGAACAAAAGTAAAGATCGCTGTTGCTCACGGCTTGTCACATGTGGAGTATGTAATTAATAAAGTAAGAAAAGCGAAGGAAGCTGGTGAACCGATGCCGTACGATTTTATAGAAGTTATGGCCTGCCCCGGCGGCTGCGTAGGCGGCGGCGGTCAGCCCTACATGGTGAAAGACGAATTAAGGAAGCTTAGAGCTGCCGCGCTTTACCAGGATGACTCTGACAGGCTGCTCCGCTGTTCGCACAAGAATCCTTATGTTAAGCGGCTGTATTCAGATTACATAGGTAAACCCCTGAACGAAAAAGCTCGTCAAATGTTTCACACAGAATACAAATCAATGCCGGTTTATGTGAAATAAAATATATTATTTGGACAGCCATCAGGAGCTGATGGCTGTCCTTATTAATGTGCTATATGTAACAATAAACGCCCCCCATATAAGACGATACCTTATCAATTCATTTCAAACGCATGTATATTTAA
>JBAXDA010000164.1:0-4435 GCA_037141215.1 Candidatus Firestoneibacteriota bacterium
CCTGAAGCATTCGTTCCTCAGCTTCAGGACACTCACCACTTACTGTATTACCTTCTCTTTCCTGAGTGGTTCGTGGCTACGCGCCCAACTAAAACTAACTATTACCGCGCTGATGATAATCAATCCTGAAGCATTCGTTCCTCAGCTTCAGGACACTCACCACTTACCGTATTATCAGCTATTTCAAGGAGTAATTCGGACTATAATATTCCGGTTCTATTGTTTTCGGATCTATTGCCTGGCCATACCTTCTCAACTCGTAATGCACATGAGGACCGGTGGTATTTCCGGTAACTCCAATCTCAGCCAAAAAATCTCCTGCTTTGACGGCCTGCCACTTCTTCACGAGTATGGTACTGCAATGTCCGTACCTTGTTGTATAACCGTAGCCGTGTTCTACGATTACCAGATTACCATAACCGCCCATTTTGCCCGTAAACACGACTTTCCCGTCAGCTGTCGCCTGTATTTTTGTCCCTATACGATTTGCTATATCCAATCCATAATGAAAATCTTTAACCGGTTTTCCGTTTGAATCTCCTGCAAAACCAAACACCGTATTACGAATACCATACCTGGAAGCTATGAATCCTTTTAGCGGCCGTCCTTTCGGCGTTGCCGCCCAGACCGATCTTAAGCCTAAGACATATTTGAAAACTTCTTTCGAACTTTGCTCCCTCAGGTCAACTTCTGCCATGAACTTTTCATACTCATTCTTTATATCTTCTTTTGATATTCTGTCTTTAAGCAAATCTTCCAGCGCATTTTGTTCGGAAACAGCAGGTCCGCCGATTCCTTTCCCCTCAACAAGAGCTCTCTTATTTTTATACCCTACCAAATCGCGTAGCCTGTTTTCCAGGCCGGCAAGTTTCTGTTCCTTTTCCCTTAGCCTGTTCACTTCTTGCACCAGCACAAAAGCTTTGTCCTTAAGTATCCTGACGCTTCCCTGCGCGATTTCGTAATTAATATTCAGATTTGTGACATAAACAGAGTAACCGAGGACGCCTAAAAATACCGCAACCGCGAGAACCGCCGCAAAAACAGGAATCCTCACTTGAACTATATGCGCTTCCCTGGTGTGGGGTATCGCCATGAGAGTAATGCGTCTTTTCAGTATTCTTTTAAGAGGATTTTTCCGCATAATTCCTTTTATCTATAGTCTGCTGAGTTTCCTTCCCGGAATTATGTATTCGCACCCGGAACATTTCCTGTGTGTCAAAAATACATTAGATTATACCGAGTAATCAGGTCTTAGTCAATACGGTTTTTGAGCAGTTTTTTGGCAACAATTATATCTTTCTCTATCCTCAGGACAAGATCTTCTACTTTATGAAAGCGGATGCTCTCCCTTATTTTTTTAACAAAGAATACTTCTATCTCTTTGCCGTAAATTCTTTTTTTGAAATTAAAAATAAAGATCTCGGGAATCAGATTATTCTTCTTATCAAAAGTCGGCCTGCTTATGTTGCAAACTCCACCATAGCGCCTGCCTGAGACCACTACTCCTACCGCGTAAACGCCTTCCACGGGTATAACTTCGTTGTGGACATCAATATTTGCCGTCGGGAATCCCAGCAAGCTGCCCCGGCTATCTCCGTGTATAACCTCGCCGGTAATGGAATATTTCCTTCCGATCATACGCTCCGCTTTCTTCATATCCCCCGACATAACCGCTTTTCTTATCTCTGTGCTGCTCATTATTCTTCCGCCACAGCATCGCTTCGCAGACACAGAAGCCGCCGTAAATCCGTACTTCCTGCCTTCAGTTTGAAGCAGCTTTTCATCGCCCGTCTTACCTTTCCCAAACCTGTAATCGTGCCCTATTATGGCTTTTTTAATCTTCAATTGACCAACCAGCACTTTCTCTATAAAGGCTTCCGCCGTCATTGATGCGAATTTTTTATCGAAATCAACTACTACAAGCACATCTATCCCGGTGGCAGCTATGAGCTCCGCCTTTTTCTTCATTGTTGTAAGTATGGGAGGGGCTTTCCTGTGGGTTGTTTTCCTGGGATGAGTTTCAAAAGTCAGCGCAATGCTTAAAGTTTTTATTTTTCTTGCCGAGGAAACGGCCTGTTTAAGAATCTTTTGATGCCCCAGGTGAACACCGTCAAAGACACCCAGGGTAACAACAGACTTTTTTATTCTAAGCAATTCCCTGCTATGTAAACCTTTGATAACGAGCATAGGGCTTCCTGTACAGGATTAGGGGTTAACCGCAAGGCTGAGCACCTTAGAGCTTTATAAATCCGCAATAAGCGGCAATAAGTCAAAGGGGATTGCCGTATTTACAATTCCCACTGGCACTAATAGACTACTTTGTTCAAGGGATATTCAATTATACCCTGGGCTCCGAGTCTCTTTAGTTGAGGTATTATTTCGCGGACAACACTCTCGTCAATTATTACCTCAATAGCTACCCAGGCAGGATTGGAGAGCGCCGAAATTGTGGGGGTTTTCAGCGCGGGGAGTTCAGCGCAAATCTTTTTAAGTTTTGCCTTCGGCACATTCATCTTGAGGCCGACCTTGGATTCCGCTTCCAGGGCTCCCTGTAAGAGAAGAGCTATGTTCTCTATCTTTTGTTTTTTTGATTTATCTTTCCAGGAGTCTTTGTTCGCAATTATAACTGTTGAGGATTCCATCACGGTGTCAATTATACGCAGGTTATTCGCCCTCAAGGACGAGCCGGTCTCGGTAATCTCAACAATCGCATCCACAAGCTCGGGCGGTTTTGCTTCCGTAGCTCCCCAGGAAAACTCGACTTCCGCTTTCACGCCGTTTGCGGCAAGGTACTTTTTTGTTATATTCACAACTTCTGTGGCTATTCTTTTACCCTTAAGGTCTTTAACGCTCTCTATCTTTGAGTCTGCCGGCACCGCAAGCACCCAGCGGAGAACGCTTCTGGTCCTCTTGGCGTAAATAAGGCTGGCTACTTCAACTACTTTTCCGTCAACATCGTTCTCAACCACCCAATCCTTGCCGGTCAGCCCAAAATCAAGCTTGCCTGAGTTTACATACCTCGGAATCTCCTGAGCGCGGATAAAACGCGCGGAAAGCTCGGGGTCGTCAACCTTGGGAATATAGGACCTTGAGCCGACTGATATTTTATATCCGGCCTTTTTGAACATCTGTATGGTGGATTCCTGAAGAGAACCCGCCGGTAAGCCTATTTTCAACATTTTCTTTTCTCCGTAGAACAAACATTTACCGCTTTATTGAACATTTTGATTATACTAATATAACGGGCGGGGTTTCAAGGGTAAACTGAACAGGGAAAAGTCAATTATAGCGCGGCGGTGCAGCCTTTTTCACGAAGTTCCTTCCATTTTCTCAAGGCTAAGAGAACCACCCCTGCCGACAACAATATCAACAGTCAGGCAAAAACTGTCAATACGTAATTCCTGTTGGGCGGATAATTGTTCAGCATCAGACTGCTCAGTGAGTATATAGTAGTTACCAGCATAAATACTGCGGGAATAACCGTGAAAAGAGCGCTCTTTCCCCTGCAGGTTAGCCAGACTGAAACCGCCAGTAATGCTAAGGAAGCCAGGAGTTGGTTGGCAGAGCCGAAAACAGGCCAGATTATTAGAAAGGCGTTATAATAAGAGAGCACAAACATCAACACAACGCAAAGCAGCGCGTTGAAGATATAGGTCTTGAGAAATCCCGGGACTTTCTTAAAGAGCATTGTCCATAATTCTTCAAACAGGTAGCGGTTCAGCCTGACAGCGGTATCAAGCGTTGTAACTACGAAACCCTCCACCATAAGTATTCCGAAGACCGTCCCAAAGGCGGCCGGTATACCGAGCCCTTTATACAGAAGTCCTCCGGTGGCAAGAGAAAACGCAAGGATAGGGTTGGATTTTACCGAAGGATCAACAGGAAAAACTATACCGGCATAATCTTTAAACATTATACCGCAGCCTATTGCAACAAGCACGCCGACGGCAAGCAGGCCTTCCAGCAGCATGCCTCCAAAAGCAATCTTCTTCGCGTCTGATTCTCTTGAAATCTGTTTTGAAGTTGTTCCTCCTGAAACCAGAGAATGAAAGCCCGAGATTGCTCCGCAGGCGACTGTGATAAAAAGAAAAGGCCAGATCGGACCGAGTTTTGCATTTCCTTCTGCAAGATTCATTGCCGGCAGTTGAAGCGTTTCACCTTTCAGCCCGGCTGCGATACCGGCGACAAATAAACCCGCTATACCCGCGTAAAGCATGAAGGAATTGGCAAAGTCCCTGGGTTGGAGTATTATCCAAACAGGTATCCCCGCCGCCAACAAACAGTAGAAAGAAAGAATAACCATCCAAAGAGTGGAATTTATACTTATAGGAAAACTGACTCCCGCTATTACTGAGAGTATGCAGATAAGAATCGCAAGAAAGGAAGCAAGCCAGGCATTAATATTTTTTTTGTAAACCAGGTAGCCAAGCAGAGG
>JBAXDA010000165.1:0-4432 GCA_037141215.1 Candidatus Firestoneibacteriota bacterium
GGAGCCCTCCCCCACTATATGCCCGCCTTCTACTCCGCCTTCAGGCCCAAGGTCTATGATGTGGTCGGCTGTTTTTATTACATCCAGATTGTGCTCTATAACAATAACACTGTTTCCCATATCTCTCAATCTGAACAGAACCTCAAGCAATTTTTTTATATCTGCGAAATGCAGGCCGGTTGTAGGTTCGTCAAGGATATACATAGTTCTTCCGGTCGAGCGCTTTGAAAGTTCGGCAGACAACTTGATCCTCTGCGCTTCCCCTCCTGAAAGCGTTGTTGCGGACTGTCCCAGTTTAATATAACCCAGTCCTACATCTTCAAGAGTTTTCAGAATACTGTATACTTTAGGGATAGGCGCAAAAAACTCCAACGCAGATGACACGGTCAGGTCAAGCACTTCGGCGATGTTCTTGCCTTTGTACTTTACCTCCAGCGTCTCTCTGTTGTACCTCTCTCCTTTACACACCTCACAGGGCACATAGATATCAGGCAGAAAATGCATTTCAATCTTAATTATTCCGTCCCCTTCACAGGTCTCGCACCTTCCCCCTTTAACATTAAAACTAAATCTCCCGAGAGCGTACCCCCTGGATTTTGCTTCCATTGTAGACGCAAAGATCTCCCGTATATGCGTAAAACAACCCGTATAAGTGGCGGGATTAGACCTGGGAGTCCTTCCTATAGGCTGCTGGTCAATGTTTATTATGCGGTCCACATTTACGGCGCCGTTAAGCTTTTTGTAGCCGGCAGGCTTAAGGCCGGTTTGATAAATCTCGTGGATCATTGCAGGGTAAAGGGTTTCTTCGACAAGAGAACTTTTCCCCGAGCCGGAAACGCCTGTCACACAGGTAAGGCATTGGAGAGGAAACTTAACATCTATGTCTTTAAGATTATTGGTTGTTACCCCTTTTAGTTCTATCGACGGGCCCCCGCAAACCTCTCTTTTATGGGGAACATTGATCTTGAGATCTCCGCGGAGATACTGCCCGGTAAGAGATTCTTTGCTGGCCAGAATATCCTTAAGCCCGCCTGCCGACACAATATATCCGCCAAGAGCTCCCGCCCCCGGACCAAGATCAATAATGTAATCTGCTGCCCTCATGGTGTCTTCATCATGTTCCACGACAATAACCGTGTTGCCTTGATCTCTAAGCGTTTTGAGCGTATTAAGCAGCTTTTCATTATCTTTTTGATGAAGGCCTATGCTGGGTTCGTCAAGCACATACAAAACCCCGACCAGAGAAGCCCCTATCTGCGTTGCAAGATGTATCCTCTGCGATTCTCCTCCGGAAAGCGTCATTGCCGCCCTTTGCAGAGTTAGATACTTTAAACCGACATCAACAAGGAACTTAATCCTGGCCTTTATTTCCTTAAGCACCTGCTTGGAAATTGTTTCTTCTCTCTCGGTTAATTTTAGGGCGTCAAAATATTCACCGGTTTCTTTTATGCTGAGTTTTGTTATTTCGTGTATGTTCTTGCCGCCGACCGTAATGCTCAGCGTCTCCGGGTTAGTCCTTGCCCCGAGACATGCAGGACAAGGGCGGCTGCGCATATATTGGCCTATCACTTCGTTGCGGATATACTCCGAATTTGTATCTGTAAACCTGCGTCTTAGATTCGGTATCACGCCTTCAAATTTACCGTGATAACTGTGCGTCGCCTGGGAAGAAGTGAAATTGAATTTAATCTTTTCTTCCCCGGAGCCAAAGAGAACAATATCCCTGTATTCTTTCTTGAGATTTTTAAAAGGAGCGTCTGTCCTGAACCCAAAATGTTTGGCAACGGCTTTCAGCATACTGTGATAATAAAAACCTGTTATGCTGCTCCAGGGCGCAATGGCTCCGGATTCTATGCTTTTTCCTTCGTCAGGGACTACAAGTTCCGGATCAATTTCAAGCTTCTGCCCCAGGCCTGTGCACTCAGGGCAGGCTCCGAAAGGGCTGTTAAAAGAGAACATTCTTGGAGCGACTTCCAGCAGGCTTACTCCGCATTCAACACAGGCAAACTTTTCCGAGTAAACTTCTTCTTTCTCGTTATTTATTATTACGGAGATAACCCCATCACCCTGCTTCAGCGCTGTTTCAATTGAATTAGCAAGCCTCTTTTTTGAATCAGGAGAAAGCGCAACCCTGTCGACTACTATTTCAATCGTGTGTTTCTTGTTTTTATCCAGTTTGATGGGCTCATTAATATCGTAAATCTTCTTATCAACTCTGACCCTTACAAAACCTTCCCGTTTGATTTCTTCAAATAGCTTGGAGTACTCCCCTTTTCTTCCGGATATCTTTTTGGCGAGTATCTGAAGTTTTGTGCCGCTGCCAAGTTTCAGCACATGGTCTATTATCTGTTGAGCAGACTGTTTTTCTATCTTTTTGCCGCATTTATGGCAGTAGGGTATTCCTATCCTGGAATAAAGCAGTCTCAAGTAATCATAGATTTCGGTTACCGTTCCGACTGTTGAGCGCGGATTGTGACTCGGAGTTTTTTGTTCTATGGCAATAGCCGGAGAAAGGCCGTCAATGTAATCAACATCCGGCTTCTCCATCTGCCCCAGGAACTGCCTGGCATAAGCAGACAAGGACTCAACATACCTGCGTTGTCCTTCAGCATAGATGGTGTCAAAAGCCAGGGAGGATTTTCCCGATCCGGAAAGGCCTGTTATAACAACAAGTTTGTTTCTGGGGATTTCCAGATCAAGGTTTTTGAGGTTATGTTCTCTTGCGCCTTTAATAACAATACTGTCTCTGCTCATTTTTTCCGTTCCACGCAGGCGGGCAGCTGCTTTTACTGCTTGCTTTTTATTTGAACATTTTTTTCATCAACAAGAACAAGCTTAGGCTTGAGGGATTTCGCTTCTTTATCTTCATATATCGCATAAGAAATGATTACGACCTTATCTCCTACCTGTCCGTACCTGGCTGCCGGTCCGTTAAGACAAATAACTCCGCTGCCCCTTTTGCCTTTAATGACATAGGTTTCAAGCCTGGTGCCGGTATTAAAATTTGTTACCTGAACTCTTTCATTTGCAATAATATCGGAAGCTTCCATTAGATTCTCATCTATTGTTATACTCCCTTTATAATTCAGATTCGCCTCCGTAACTACGGCCATATGGATCTTTGATTTATACATGTATCTTTGCATGCGTCCTCCAATCAATCAACGATAATATTGTCAAGCAGTCTTGTAGTCCCAAATCTAACCGCGAGTATAATAAGAACCTTTCCTGCGACTGTTGCTACAGCTTCCAGAGTATCCGGATTGACCACCGAAACATAATCTATGCCTTTGTGCTTTACCCCGTCTATTTTTGCTTCTATCTCTCGAATTATTATTTTTGACCTCTTCTCGCCGAGCTCAATCATATGCTGACCAAACTGCAGAGCCTGAAATAGCACGGGGGCGTTCTTTCTGTCTTCGGCAGACAGGTAGGTGTTTCTAGAACTCATAGCAAGTCCGTCACTTTCCCTTACGGTCGGCATTATTTCTATTTCCAGCGGCATATTCAAGTCTGAGGCGATGCGCTTGATTACCACGCACTGCTGGGCATCTTTTTGGCCGAAGAACGCTACAGCAGGCCTGATGATATTGAAGAGTTTTGTTACCACCGTTGCGACACCGTTGAAATGCCCCTGTCTGATCTCTCCTTCGAAAACTTCCGAAAGGCCGCCGGAAACATATACCGAGGTGCAGTAACCGTCAGGGTACATTTCTGCAGGTTCGGGGGCGAAAACAGCAGCAACCTTGCAGTGCTTAAGCGCTTCCAAGTCCCGAGCCATATCTCTGGGGTACTTTTCAAGATCTTCATTCTTTCCAAACTGCAAAGGGTTGACAAAGATGCTGACAACCGCCAGATCGCAGCGGCTTTTAGCTTCTTTGACGAGGCTCAAATGCCCGGAGTGCAAATATCCCATCGTCGGGACCAACCCTATCTTTTTGCCGTCTTTTTTCGCTCTTGCCGAATAAGCGGACATCTCGGCTATTGTCTTTATAAATTTCATAATCTCTCAGGTAACCGGTATGTAGTATTTTGTTCCGGTCTTCATTCCTTTTATTGTATTCATAAGGTCCTGCAAATCCCCAAAATTATTGACAAAGTCTATTTCGTTTGTGTTTATTATAAGAAGCGGCGCGTCTTTATAACTCAGAAAATGCTGATTATAGGCCCGGTTAATCTTGTCAATATATTCATAAGAAACAGTTTTCTCAAAATGCCTGCCGCGCATTTTTATTCTCCTCATGAGCACCTCAGTGCTCGCCTGAAGGTAGACTACCAGGTCAGGTTTGGGGACCTGCAGCTTAAGGATGGAGTATACTTTTTCGTAAAGATTTAATTCGTTCTCATCCAGGTTCATGTAAGCAAAAATGCGGTCTTTTTCGAAAAGATAATCCGACATTATACCTCTCGTAAAGAGGTCTTGCTGGAATAA
>JBAXDA010000166.1:0-4415 GCA_037141215.1 Candidatus Firestoneibacteriota bacterium
TTTTTCCCTCCTTTGGGATGCAGGTCTTTATCCTTATGGATAAGACCGCGAGTTACGCTATACCTGTTATCTTTTTGAAGTTCCTTATTTCAGTAAAAATCTCTTCTTTCAGCGCCTACTTATTGCGCTGAAGAGCGGCATTAATAACCGTAATCTGTTCGGCAATCTTCCTTCTCGCTTCATCGGGCCAGGCGTCCTCCGTCTGGGATGCGGACCTCTTGAGCAGTTCAGGGTCAAGCTTGGAGTCTTTCAGTCTCAAGTCTCCTTCTATTGCGCCTTCCGGACCCGTCGCTTTCTTTCCATCTGCGCTTACCTTTTTCATTATATCATTTAAAACCCTGTCCGCGGCGCCGGCTTCATCTTTCTTTCCTGCCTTATCGGCTTTCTTGATATATTGACGGAGCGTGTAGATATATTTGAAATCGTCAACCCCTTCCCGGAGAGCTTCCCATTGCACGGTAGGGTCGTGAAGAGGAGAGTTAAGAGAAGGAAAGACCACATTCCAATCCCTGTTGCCGCCGTCCCAGTCCAGATAGGGGTCGCCCTCAAAAAGCATATACGCAAAAAAGAAAACAGTGGACGCTTTTGATTTCGCAAAATAATATCCCGCCGTAAATCTGTTGAGCCTGGGGTCCGGCGAGATGCTTGAGGTGTAGTACATCAGATTATGTCTGCTCTTTACCGTGTTGCTTATCGTCTGGTCATTCATATATACGAGATTGTAACAATAATTGTCAAGGACCGGTTCCAGGACCTTTTCCGTTGTCGGACCTAAAGTAATGAAAGTCCTCGCGCCGTTTACCGCCTTGGTCATAGTGCAAAGCTGAAAAGCTTTGTCCTGGCGCGGCTTTGTATGCGGCTCGTCAACGGGAAAGAACGCCGTATCCTTAAACCCTGCCGAGGAGGACAGGTCCAAAACCTTCTGTATTATATTGGCGTAGTCTTTGTTGGTACTCGCGAGATGTCCCGAGTTACAAATAAGCGGTGATTTAAACCCTGTCTTTTTTGCGGCTTCAAGAAATTTATTTACAGGCTTATCGTCAGGCCCCTGACTTCCGCTCGCAGGCCTCGGAGTAAACCCCGCTACCAGCGTATTAATGCCGTGGTCTCTCATATCCTCAAGCTCAAGCGGAGAATAATCCCCGTAATCAATATAGTAGAAAAGCCCGTGCGTGGCGTTATCAGGGGCTTCCAGCGTAAAAGGATATACCGTTAACTTGAAAGGCACCGAATAGGGATCTCCCGCGCCGGCTCTTATTGAAAAAGCTCCATAATATACTCCCGCCGCCGCAGACTCCGGAATCTTAAAGCGCGCATAAAAAATACCAAGTTCCTTCTCCGTCACATTCAAGGTAGTTTCCTGTATCAATCTCTCGGGCACATTTCTATAATTCGTATCCCAGGAAGAACCTATCCTCTGGTCATCATAAACCGCCTTTCTTAGCTCCGTGGTGATGCCGGCCTGCTCTCCGCTAAAGGTTAAAATAGAAAGCGTTATCTTTCCCGGCTTCTCTTTTATTCCCTTCACCGCGATTACCAGGGATTCAAATTCCCCGGGGCATGCGAAGACTTCCCCTGTTTCCTTGCTCTCCCCGGGCGCAGGATTTGAGTTTTTGTACAACTGCCTGTTTACCGGGGGGAAAAATACCTTAAATCCTCTTTCCATTTCGGCTTTAGTGTAATCAGGCGCGCTGCCCGGGTTCGGAAGCCCTAAGTCGCGAAATTTTGACGACAGGGTTTTTTTTAACTCCGCCCTTCTCTCTGCGTCGCTTGCAAAGGCTTCAGCTATTATTTTATCTTTATCCTTTAGGTCCTCGGAGGCCTCCGAGAAAGCCGCCGAGAAAAGCGTCATCTTGCTGATTTTAATCTCATAGTGTATATCCGCCGCCGAGAAAGTGAAGGCCTTCCCGTCAACGCTGCGAAGCATTGATCTTGGAATTATGAGCGTCTCTTCCTTCCATTTGTTGTCTGCTTTTCCGCCGATACTTCCTATGAACCCCTTGCCGTAGAGACCGTCGCCGCCCTTTCCGGAATACAAGGTCACCTTCCTCCCTTCATCTTTGAACTTCACAGTCAGGTAGAAGGGATGATTTATGGCCCCATAGTTATCCTTATCAAAATCAAAAGCGGGCAGAGACCAGATGCATTGCGCAACATCCTTCTTAAGTTCCCGAAAAGGGTTGCCCTCATCCGTGCCTGTTTTAACCGTGCGTTCAGGCATAAGGAAGTAGGCTCCGCTGTTCGGGTATAGATCGGAACCCGAGCAGAGAGTCCAAGTGTAAGAATAGTTATCCGCGCCAAAGACTGCAGAAGCGAGCAAGATCAGGAATAAGGTGATTTGGCTTAACCGCATATTGCCTCCGGAAAAATACTTGCTATCAGAGAGAATAATCAGATTCTGAATACTAGTTATAGCAGGAAAAAACAAAAATACAAGGTGTTTTATATAATCAATCCGCATCAGCCTAATTAAGCCTTTCCAGAGACCTGAACTCTTCTTTCAAAACAGCGTAAGTATTTTTATATTGTTTATAATAAGCATCGTATATCTTTCTGTTGGCAGCCTCAGGGAATACGGAACTTGTTTTCTTAATGACCTTTTTGCATATACTTTTTATATCAGGATAGAGCCCCGCCCCGACGCCTGCCAGGAGCGCTACGCCGTAAGCGCCGCCTTCCACGGCGTTTACAGTTACTATCTCGGCATTAAAGATATCGGCGAGCATTTTAAGCCAGAATTTTGACTTTGCGCCTCCGCCTGAAACCCTTACCTGTCTCACGGGTACTTTTAAAGTTTTCATTATCTCTACAGAATCCCGCAAGCCGAAAGAGACCCCTTCAAGCACAGCCCTTATGAGATGCTCTTTTTTATGGTCAAGCCCGAGTCCAAGAAAAACGCCGCGCGCGTAAGGATCGGCGTAAGGAGTCCGCTCTCCCGCAAGATAGGGCAGGAAGATAAGCTTTCCGCTTCCTATCGGAGCTTTCGCCGCTTTCTTTAGAATAATTTCATAGGGGTCAACCCCGGCGGCCCTGGCTTCTTTTATCTCCTCCACGCAAAGATTATCCTTAAACCACTTGAGCGACCCACCCGCAGAAAGCATAACACCCATGGTATGCCAGACTCCGTTTACCGCGTGGCAAAAAGTATGAATCCTGCCTTTAGAGTCAAGCTTTAGACTGCCTGTGTAAGCAAAGACCACTCCGGAAGTGCCCAGATTCACGGACACAATTCCCGGTTCAACTGCTCCGCATCCGAGTGCGGAAGCCGCCTGATCCCCTCCGCCTCCCACAACAGGAGTGCCCTCTGCCAGACCGGAAGTGATACCGGCTTTCTTTGATATTTTTCCGCTGACAGCCTCCGACTCAAAACATTCCGGCAACAGGTTTTTGTCTATCTTGAGTTCTTTAAGAATAGTATCGGACCATCTCCGGTTTTTCACATCAAGCAAGAGCGTCCCTGAAGCGTCCGAGACCTCCGTCGCGAAACTGCCCGTGAGTCTGAACCTTATATAATCTTTTGGAAGAAGTATCTTTGCGGTCTTTTTGTAAATCTCAGGCTCCTGTTCTCTTACCCAGAGTATTTTGCCTGCCGTAAAACCGGTGAGCGCCGGATTGGAAACCAGCTTGATCAACCGTTCTGCTCCTATCTTTTTTGTTATATGTTCGCATTGTTTTACAGTCCGCTGGTCACACCATAGAATCGCAGGACGGAGCACTCTGCCGCCCTTATCAAGCAGGACCAGGCCGTGCATCTGGCCGGAAAGGCCTATACCTGCGATGGACGAAGGCTCAATGCCTTTAAGAACCTTCTTTATGGCCTTAACCGTCCCTTGCCACCATTCTTCGGGATTCTGTTCCGCCCAACCGGAGCGTGGAGTATAGAGCGGATATTCCTGCACATCCTTGGCCTTTACTTCTCCTTTTTCATCAATTAGCAGAACTTTGACTCCGCTCGTTCCCAGGTCTATGCCCATCAAGTATTTCATGCCGCCCCCGATGCCTCACTATATATGGAAGACTGTGTAACGCATTTTAACACTTACTCATTTCAACATCAACTCAATAGGTTGATTTCCCTGTGTAATGACAGCAATTCCCGTGCTATAATATTTTGTCAGAGACTCTACTTTAGCAACATTTTAGGAGGAAGTTGTGGATAATATGCCGGCAGTAAAGCTGGGGCTGGTCGCGGTAAGCAGGGACTGCTTTTCCATAGAACTTTCAAAAAGACGCAGAGACGCCGTACTCGCCGAATGCAAAAAGAAAGGTCTTCCTGTTCTAAAAATAGAGACCATAATTGAGAACGAGAACGATGCGCTCAAAGCGCTTGCCGAGCTCAAGGCAAATAATATAAATACGCTTGTTATTTATCTTTCTAACTTCGGTCCCGAAGGCCCTACTTCCATACTTGCGGA
>JBAXDA010000167.1:0-4376 GCA_037141215.1 Candidatus Firestoneibacteriota bacterium
CAGAGTTAGAAGATATAGATTACGCCCGTAGTATCGCCTCGGAGCTGGCGAGGCTAGATATAGGCCAGACTGTCATAGTAATTGCTGAATTTCTGGCTGTTGAGATTCTTGTCTGCTGTTTTACTGGCGTCAGTTATTAATGCAGATATTACTTTCTTTTCCGTTTTATCTGCGGGAACAGGATAAAACTTTTTATATTTCAGGATTACCGGATAAGCTTCCACTGTTTTTAGTTCTTTTGAAAGGCTTTCATAGCTTAGGCGCAAGATAACACCTTTATCTGTATTTGCGCTTTTATTCAGATTGTCAAAAACCAAGTTCCCCAAACTGTAAACAATGAATTTTCCCTTGTATAATTCAAACCCCTGTATAACATGAGGATGGTTTCCTATAACAGCATCCGCACCTTCCTCTATCATTTTTCTTGCCAGCCTGATCTGGACCGGTGTTAGCTCAAGCGTCTTTTCTTTTCCCCAATGTATTGAGACAACAAGGAGATCACAATACTTTTTGGCTTCTTTTATGTCCTCAATTATTGATACCTCACTACATTTGTAGACCCCCGGGGAGTTCTCTCCTGCAGGGTAAGTATCAGGACACTCCATTGTTGTTCCTAAAAATCCTACTCTTACCCCTTTTCTCTCTATTATCTTGTATTTTTTCGCTTCTGCAAGGTTGGCGCCGCCTCCAAAATGCACAATACCCATGCCGTCAAGAACCTCAATGGTTTTAAAAACAGCAGTGTTGCCTCCTCCCAGGGCATGATTGTTCGCAATAGTCAAAGCATCAAATTTCGCGCCTTTCAGAAGTTTTCCATAAGCCTCATCTGATCTGAAGACATAGCCAGTTAACACCGGTTTTAATTTTTTCGGGTCTCTGGCAAGTGAACATTCAAGATTCCCAAGCGTAATATCGGAATTACTCAGAATAGCACTGATCTTTTCAAAAGGATCTGACTTGTTTTGTTCGTAATCAAGATCAATATATCTGCCGAGCATTATGTCTCCCGTTACAACAAGAGACAACTCTTCTGCTGCAGAATACAAAGCAATAAATATCGTTAGTATTACTACACATAGTATTTTCATTTTCCCTCATTAAAAGTTGAAAACAAACACGCCCCGATTACCAAAGGCAAGCGGGGCGCGCTGAAAGCTTCCTGATTGTATCTATCCCTAAATTTACTGCCAAATCGCGGGATATCCATGTGAACAATTTGTATATTAAAGCTTTCTGCACACTGCTAAAACAGCCCTATAACTTTTCCATTCTTGTCAATATCAACTCTGGTGCCGGCAGGAACTGAAGGCAGCCCGGGCATGGTCCGCATATCCCCGCAAAGAGGATAAAGGAAGCCGGCCCCGATTGAAGCCCTTATATCTCTGACAGGAAGAATAAAGTCCTTAGGTCGCCCTTTCAGCGAAGGGTCGTGAGAAAGAGAAAGATGAGACTTTGCCATGCAAATCGGAAGTTTGTCCCACCCGAAACCGGTGTAAAGTCTTATTTTCTCTTCTGCGGCTGCAGAATATGACACATCCTTGGCTCCGTAAATCTTCGTTGCGATAGTGTAAATTTTTTCTTTGATTGAACAGTCAAGCGGGTATAGAAATTTAAAATTGCTCTTTTTTTCGCAGGCTTTTACAACAGCTGCTGCCAGGACTTTCCCGCCTTCTCCTCCTTTTTCCCAGACTTCTGAAAGGCAGGCATCGTCGGCCCCTGCTTCAATGGCTTTCTGTCTAATAAACTCAATTTCTTTGTCTGTATCAGTGGTGAATTTATTTATCGCAACGACAACAGGCACTCCAAATAGTTTTGCATTCTCTATTTGTTTTTCGAGATTGCAAATACCTTCAGAAAGCGCCGGAATGTTCTCCTTTAGAAGATCTTCGGGTATGGGCCTTCCGGGAACTATACTGAATTTTCCCGAGTGCATTTTTAAAGCTCTTACGGTGCAGACCATGACAACGCAGTTGGGAACAAGTTTTGAGTAGCGGCACTTAATGTTCATGAACTTTTCCATGCCCATATCCGCCGCAAACCCTGATTCTGTTACTACGTAATCCGCAAGTTTAACAGCCATCTGGTCAGAGATGATAGAGTTGTTGCCATGCGCAATGTTTGCAAACGGCCCGGCATGAATGAGCGCCGGCGTATGTTCGGTAGTCTGCAGCAATGTTGGTTTGATAGCATCTTTCATTAGAACTGTCATTGACCCTGCCACTCCAAGATCTTCTGTAGTAACCGGTTTTTTGTCCCGCGTAAAAGCAACGACAATTTTCCCCAGTTTTGCCCTCAAGTCTTTCAGGCTCGTCGTGAGAGCCAGTATTGCCATTACCTCTGACGCAACCGAGATATCAAAACCTGTCTGCCTGGGGATTCCATCGTCTTTTCCCCCCAGACCTACGACGATGTTCCTTAACGCTCTGTCTGAAACATCAACACATCTCCTCCAGAGTATATTGTTCAGATCTATATTAAGTTTATTGCCCTTAGAAATATGGTTGTCGAGGAACGCCGAACAGAGATTGTGCGCGATTGTAACCGCATGCACATCCCCTGTTAGGTGTAAATTGAAATCTTCCATCGGAAGGACTTGTGAATAACCTCCACCCGCGGCTCCTCCCTTAATGCCAAATACGGGACCTAAAGAAGGTTGCCTGATGCAAGTAATAACTTTCTTTCCTATTTTGCCAAGACCGAGAGAAAGACCTATGGTTGTAACCGTTTTCCCTTCGCCAAGCGGAGTAGGTGTAATGGCGGTAACATCGATGTATTTACCCTGTTTCTTTCCTTTCAAACGGGCAAGTATTTCAAGTTTGATTTTGGCCTTATCGTCGCCATATAATTCCAGCTCGTCGCGTCTTATCCCGCACTTTGCAGCAATTTCCGTAATTGGCTTAGTTTTTATAGCCTGCGCTATATCGATGTCTGACGGAACTTTTGATTTCTTTGCGGCCATGATTCCTCCTTTAAATAAACTATCACACTGATTATGAAGACTGATTAAGCTGATAAAACCTTTGACTTCAACGGACACGCGCGTTGCTGTATCAGTGCAATCAAAAGCTTTTCATCGGCGTAATCACACTTAGATTCTCATAATAATTAATACTCATCAGGCAGTTTCTTTATCTGCTCATACGTGAACACCGGTCCGTCCTTGCAGACATAGAGCTGCTGAATGTTGCATCTTCCGCATTTACCAAGCCCGCATTTCATTTTCATTTCAAGCGTTGTTATAATCTGACCAGGCGTGAAACCAAGGTCATCAAGCTCTTTTAAAACAAACTTTATCATAATAGGCGGCCCGCAGGTAATAACCGTGCAGTTCTCTTTTTTTGGTTTGAGGTCTTTTAATACCGTCGGAACAAATCCAACCTTATGTTTCCAACCTTCTGAGCCTTTATCGGCTGTCAAAATAAGGTCGCATTTATTTTTTTTCCATTCATCAAATTTGTCATAATAACATATATCGGCCGGGCTCCTTCCGCCATAAAGAATAGTAATGTCCTTGAAATCATTTCTGGTGTCCAGACTATATTCGATAGGAGATCTTAAGGCGGCTATGCCAACCCCTCCGCCTATAAAGAGAAGGCTTGTGCCTTTGATTTTGTCAAAAGGAAACCAGTTCCCGTAAGGCCCTCTTATACCGACAAGGTCGCCTTGCTCAAGTTCATGAACTGCTTCAGTTACTAATCCTGTTTTTTTAATACTGCATTCAACATAGTTGTCTCTTGTTTGCGGGTTTGCAAAAGTAAAAGTAGCTTCCCCGACGCCGAAAACCGAGAGAATCATAAACTGCCCTGCTTTCCACTTGAAGTGTTTCTTGACCTCCGTATCTAAAAACTCAAATTGATAGCTTTTAATATCAGAGGTTTCGTTTTTTACCGAAACAACTCTCGCTTTATGAGGTAAATATATATTGGTCATATTTACTCAGCCTCTTCAATTACTTTTCTAATATCAATGCCGACAGGGCAGTATATAATGCACCTGCCGCAGCCGGTGCAAAGTTCTTCATTGAAGTTGTCAACATGATAACTGAACTTGTGCATAAACCGTTGTCTAAAACGCCTTTTGGTGTCTGTTCTGGGGTTGTGTCCGCCGGACATTTTCGTAAACATTTCCGACATGCAGGTATCCCAGGTTCTGATCCTTTCTCCGTTCAAGTAATCAAACCTTTTCTCGGTTATGTCAAAGCAATAGCAGGTAGGGCAGACATAAGTACAGGCTCCGCATTTCACGCAAGCAATATGTGCTTCATCCCAATAAGGAGAATCAAATCCTGAATCCAGTTTGGTTTTTATCAAAGCGAGGTTAATTCTTCTAGTGATTATTATCTCTGCCGCTTTCTTGAATTCTTCTTTTGCCTCAGC
>JBAXDA010000168.1:0-4312 GCA_037141215.1 Candidatus Firestoneibacteriota bacterium
AATGATATCTGCTTTCATAAAACTTTTGATAAAATCCCTGTTTTTCTCAATATCCAGATCAGTTATGACAAAGCTCTTTGCCCGCACATCTTTTAGGAAATCATCAAACATTTTATCGTCAACTTTCACTGTTTCCGCAGTTATTGTTTTGTTCTCGCCAAGATATTTCTTTGCATAAGTTATGAAGTACTCGTAATATCTCAACTTCCAGGTAATATCTCCCGGCGCCTTCTCTTCTACTATTACATCAGGAGTAATGCCCTTTTCGTGTATCTTTACTCCTGACGGAGTATAGTAATAAGCAGTAGTAAGACGCAGTCCTGAGCCGTCACTTAGCCTAAAAATGCTCTGTACCGAGGCTTTACCGAAAGATTGAGTGCCCATTACCACTGCGCGCTTATTGTCTTTTAGAGAACCTGTGACTATCTCCGAAGCCGACGCGCTACCTCTATTAACAAACACTATAAGCGGCACTGTTTCTCCAAACTGTTCACTTTGAGAAGAATAATATTTACGATTGGAACTGCTTATCCTTCCCTGCGTGTACACTATCATTTTGTCAGGCGGCAGAAACTTGTCGGCAATATCCACTGAAACATCAAGCAACCCGCCTGGATTATTCCTCAAGTCAATGATTACTCCCTTCACTTTTGCTTTCTCCATAACCGCCAGCGCCGCCCCAATATCTCTGCCTGAACTTTCAATAAAGTTTCTAAGCCTGATATATCCGTAGTTTTCCTTGATAACATAAGACTGCACGCTCTGAATTTTAATATTATCCCTTATTATCTCTACGTCAACCGGCTTGTCTTCTCCTTCATGTAGAATGGCAAGAATAACCTTCTCTCCTTTGGGCCCTCTAATTTTTTTTACTGCCGCGTCAACAGTGAGGCTTTTTGTTATTACCCCGTCAATTTTAAGAATCCGGTCCCCTGCTTTCACTCCCTGCTGCCAAGCCGGGCCTTTTTCAATAGGAGCTACAACGGTAAGTATGTCATTCCTGACGGTCAGCTCTAGTCCCACCCCGCTAAAAACGCCGCCTGTCTCAGACTGCAGTTCTTGAAAAGCCTCTTTTTCCATGAAATGAGTGTGCTGATCAAGAGTGCCCACCATTCCTTTTATAGCTCCGTGAAATATCTGGTCACCCTTTAATTTGTCTTCATCAACATAGTTCTTAACTATGTAATCAAGAGCTTCACTCATAACGGGGAGTTCTTTGTAAACCTTCTCCACTATTTGCCGGGAAGTTTCTTCCGGTGTCTGGGCCGTCGGAGTTTGAACTGCCGGAGCCTGAGCAGAGGAACCGGCTGCAATAAGCAGAGCCGCCAATAAAAACATTAATTTTTTCATTAAAACCCTCCGGTACTTCTATTTTTTAAGCCATTCAAGCGGGTTCTCGGGACTGCCGTTCTTTCTGACTTCAAAATAAAGGGACGGCATATCTAAGGAACCCGTATCTCCTACTGAACCTATACGGCTGCCCTTCTCAACTTTCTGCCCAAAATTAACGCTAATTTCGGAAAGATGTCCATAAACACACACGACATTGTCTCCATGGTCAATCAATACGGTTTTTCCATAGCCTTTGAACCAATCGGCAAACAGCACTACCCCGCTATAAATCGATGCGACAGGGTCATTTAGTTTCGCCGATATTTCTATTCCGTTGTTATGAACATATACATTGAATTTTGGGTGTTTAAATTTCCCAAAATACGATACAACTTTCCCGAGCGCGGGTTTTTCAAGCTTACCTTTTGACGCGGAAATATCGTTTTCCTGCCCGGAGAGCTCAACTTTTTTGAACTTGCTGTCGTATTCCTTGATCATCTCTTCAAGTTTTCCTGATTGAAGCTTAAGTTCTGCGACAGCTTGTTCATAAACAGCCTTTTTATCTTTTATATCTTTCAAAACCTCGTTCTTTTTTCCTTTTTCACTTTTGATACTTTCTTCATTTTTTGCAGCCCAGTTCTTGTAGTATTCAACACGGTCAATTCTGCGTTCAAACTCGTTTTTCTTCCCGGAAATCTCTCCTTTTCTCTTATATATGCTGCTCTTTAATTCTACATCTTTTCTGGCGATGGCAACAAGGATCTCATATTTTTTTGAGAATTCCTCATAATCCGCTGCCGCAAGCAGCAGTTTTAAATTCTTAAAACTGCCTTCTTTATAAAGTTCGCGAAGTCTTATTTTCAGATCCTCTTCTACTTTCTTTAGTTTTGCCGTTTCATTTTTCAGCTGCTCTTTTGAATAGGAAACATCCTTGCGGTACTGCCCGAGCTTCTTATCGTAACTTTCAAGATTGCCCTTCAATTCTTCAAGTTTCTTGTCAAATTTTTGCATTTGAAACAGAACATTTTTCTCTTCTTCGAATAGTTTGTACTGGCTTTCCTGCTTTTCCCTTATCTCGCGGCTTACTTTCTCTAGCTCTTTTTTATTTTCCGTATTTTGACAGATTGCGGCATTAGAACCCGTCAAGACCAACACAGTTATCAATATAGTTGTTTTTCTCATACTTTAACTGCTCTTCGTCGGACCAAACAGGCTGCCAATATATCCGACAACACCTCCAACACCCACTGTTAGCAGAGGCAGCAGGATTCCTGCATAGAGCCAACTTCCTGACCACAAAGTATCCAGCGCCGGGCCTGCCAGTTTTTCTATAACAACCAGAGCAGCCGCAGCAAAGACTCCGCTTACAAGTCCTATTAAAACAAATTCTACGGCAATTATTCCGCCTATTTCCTGTTTGCTCTTTATTGAATCTTTGTGGTTTTCCTGTTTTTGTTGGCCGGCAAAACCGCGAATAAGAGCCCAGGAACCAAAAAGGAGCGCAATTGCAGCAGTGCCAAATATGACAAGTGCAAGGCTCTTTGTGGAATAGATGATGGCAAGCAGGCGTTCTGTTTCCTGCTGTTTATAGCTTATCTCTGAAACACCGGGCAGATTTTTTACGGTCTCCGCCAGTTCCTTAAGAAATGCAGGTTTATCGCAACCCTTTGACACCTCTATTCTGACTGTATTCGGCAGAGGATTTTCTTTTACGGAATCGAGATAGCTTTGGATTTCCGGTTCGTTTATGACTTCTTCCAGAGCCTTTTCCTTCGGCAAGTAGACACAGTTTTTTACACCCTTAAGACTCTTTACTTTCTCAAGCAGACTGTCTATTTCAGGTTGTTTTATACTGTCCGGAACATAGGCGATAACCCTGACATTTTTGTTCAGATTGTCCAGAAACGACGACAAATTACGCCCGCTTTGCACCAATAGAGAAAGAAGCAGAAGATTCAACCCTACGCCAACAGCAACTATAGCCGTGCGATATTTATTTTTCACAAGCATATTCAGGGCTTCTTTTATTTTATTCATCTCAGTTTATCCATGTTTTGAGTTCAGTTTCGTTCAAAATCACAATATTCTTTTCTTTATAAGCAATACATTTCGATTTCTTAAACTTGCCGAGGATGGAAGTCACAACCTCTCTGGCCGTGCCAATCATATCAGCAAGTTCCTGATGCGTAAGTTTGAGGTTGATCTTTATTCCTTCAGGTTCCTTCACTCCGTATTTTGCCGACAAATCAAGCAAAGTGCTGGCAACTCTCCCGGGTAAGTTTTTAAAAGTCAGGTCTTCTATTTGTTTGTCCGCTACCCTGAGCCTTGCGCATAAGGTCTTCATAACCCTTAGGGCAACAAGAGGCCGGTTCAGTATCTCGTGCTGAAAATCACTCCGGTTAAGTATCATAACATCAGAGTCTTCCACTACAACCGCGGAAGCCGAGCGTTTATCCTGGTCGAGCATCGCCATTTCTCCGAAGAAATCGCCTTCTTTCAGGTAAGCAAGGGTTTTTATCCTTCCGCTTTTATCCGAGGTGAATATTTTTATTAGCCCGGAAACAATTACAAAAAGAGTGTTTCCCTCTTCATTCTCAAAAAACAGATAGGAACCTTTCGGGTATTTCCTTTCAAGGACCCTTTTCCCGATGAGATTAAGGTCTTTTAAGCTTATATCTGAAAAAACGGGCACTTTTTTTAGAAAATCCTTTTTATTCATTATGCCTCCGGGATTTCTGCCCCAGTTACTTCACTTGCAGTAATGTATTATACAAAACCTGTGGTTTTTGTTCAAGGAAAGATTGATAAAACAATGCTTTTAGACGCTCTTTCATCTTAAGGATATCTATAGCAGAACAGAGGATTAGAGAGTACAACAGGAAGGAAACCGCAGTTTAAAGGACATTTTTAATGAACTGGCCGGTAAAAGAACCCTTGATCCTTATTAGTTCTTCCAGGGAGCCCTCCCCCACTATATACC
>JBAXDA010000169.1:0-4262 GCA_037141215.1 Candidatus Firestoneibacteriota bacterium
AGAATCTTATCATAACCGTTGCCGTTGCTTCCCGCAGCGAAATTGTAGCCGCCGTTATAATCGCAGTCCGCCGCGCGCACGACATCGGGCACGGTGACCAGCTTCGCCGAGCAAAGTTTAAATCCCCGGGGAGTAGTGTCCCAGACAAGATTGGACTTATAGGATTTGACCATACCCGTAAAACCGTCGTAGGTCTCCCCCACTCTGGCTCCCGAGGAATCCATATTGCCGCCAAGATGCATAGTATTATGCTCGGCTATTATAGAGTTATTGGCATTGCCCAGCGCGGAAAAAAAAGCCCCGCTTGAGGTGCCGTTAGCGTTCGGAAGCTTAATGGAATTTCTTATTATATAGGTTCCGGGGGAGGCTGACAGGCTTGCCATAAAAACATCACCGGTGGGATCTGTTCCCATATATTCCACAACAAACCCGCTCAGAACAATTGTTGTTCCAGACGGATCGCAGCCTAAATAATGCGGGTTGCCTGTGCAGTTGTTCGCAACATAGCAATTGCTCATATCCCTGTTGACCGGAGAGGAATTATGGGCGTTGTCTTGCCAGATAAAATTGTTGGTGAAGAGATCATAGGTGTTGGCTCTGGTGTAATAAGAACCGCCCATGTAATTATCCGTGATCTCTGTATTCGCCGCATACCAGAATTTTGCCATATTATCGAATCCGTTCCCTGTGATCTTCCTTGACCCCCCGGTCTTCGCGGTATTAAACCCGCCGTAAAAACATGCCTGGTAGCCGATGAATTGTATTAGGACGCTGTTGGTAAAATAATTGCCGCCGAAATAGACATTGCCGTTCGTGGTTGTTTTAAGATCAAGCACACAGTTTGAACCGCTAAAATTACAGTTTATTATAGTCATGCCTGTTGAAGAAGCTGTCGCCCAGCTCTGCCAGGCTACTCCATAACCGGAATTTGTTGTGCTGGTCCCTCCCAGGTCATTAAAATCCGTGTAAGAAGCGTAGTTAACGCCCTGATCCCTGTAATTCATTCCGATAACCATATAGGCGCTGGCGCCTCCTCCGGTTTTATCGGTCATCACGGTGCATCGCGTTCCCGAGGTGCCGAAAGATGAAAACCAGCCGAATTCCTTAAAAATAAGCTGATACGCTGCGGTTGAAGGGGTTACTGCCTGACTGGGATCAAAAACAAGAGAACTTCCTGCTTCGAGGACAAGATAACAGTATTTATTGGAGCCAGGGTTTATTTTAAGGTCGCCCCGGCATCTTAAGATTTTTCCGGCAGAAACTGTCAGGGCCGTGCTTGTACCGTTTATAGAAACAGCGGGGGTAACATCCTTGGCCTGCGGGGAAGTGCCGACAGTTACATCGACATTTACGGTTATGGCGTGATTAATACTTACGGTATCGCCGTTCGTTGGAACGCCGGCAGGACTCCAGACCGTTGAGTCGTTCCAGTTGCCGGCTTTCGTCGTGGTATAGGCGGCTCCCTGCAGGAACGGGGAAAGACCGAATATCAGGAGTGCGGCGAAAATTATTTTCCTCACAACACCTCGTCTTTTATCTTCCGTAAAAAAAAGGGGGCTGATTTTATCAAGCCCCCTCGCGTATCTAAGGTGAAGACCTCTACAGATTGCCGGTATGTTACTTCAAGCCCAAAAGCTGTTTGGCTTTATCCACTGCCGAAGCGGCGTCAGGAGCATACCCGCTCGCGCCAATTTCATCTGCATAGGACTGGGTTACGGGCGCGCCGCCAATCATGACCTTGGCAGTTACACCGTTCTTCTTAAGCTCGTCAATTACCGCTTTCATTGATACCATTGTGGTCGTAAGCAGAGCGGAAAGCGCGATCACGCCCGCTTTGCTTTCTTTCGCGGCAGAGACAAATTTTTCCGGCGCAACATCGATACCTATATCTACTACCTTAAAGCCCGCGCCTTCCAGCATCATAGACACAAGGTTCTTGCCTATATCGTGAAGATCGCCTTTTACGGTGCCTACAACGACTACTCCGAGAGGCTGAACATCAGCTTTGACAAGCAGGGGCTTTAAAAGTTCCATGCCTGCTTTCATTGCCCTTGCGGCAATGAGAACTTCCGGCACATAGACTTCATTCTTTTTAAACCGCGCTCCGACATAGCCCATGCCCGCGATAAGCCCTTGTTCAAGAATATCTTTTACGCCGACTTTCTCGTCAATGGCTTTCTGTACAAGCGCCTTGACATCAGCGGCCTTACCCTTTATTACCAGTTCTTTTATTGCATTTAAATCTGCCATCTTCCCCCTCCCCTTTGAAAAAAATGAATTATTGCATAGCGCCTTCCGTTACTTGCGGGAACGGATGACACTCTTTATTTTATACACTAAAATACCTTTTTGGTCAATAAAAAACCTGATAACTGCCGCGAAAACCTGCTTTTACAAGACTTTTTAACCGGGACGGAGAGTTTCCATAGCCGCCTTCATATCTGCGGGTATCTCAGCCTTGAATTCCACATACTTACCCGTGCCCGGATGTTTGAAACCGAGAAGCCCGCAATGCAGAGCCTGTCTCGGCATTCTTTTATCCGGCTTTCCGTAAACTGAATCCCCCATAACGGGATGGTGAATGTGAGCAAGATGCACCCTTATCTGGTGAGTCCTTCCGGTCTTCAGGGTTACTTCTACCAGCGCGCCGTCCTTGTAGTCCTTAATTACTTTATATATTGTAACAGCTTCCCTGCCCTTGGGCGCGTTGACCGTCATTTTCTTCCTGTCCTTCAGGCTTCTTCCGATGGGCAGGTTTATCGTTCCTTCTTTATTCTTAAAATATCCCGTTGCCAGGGCATAGTACATTTTCTTCACGGTTCTTGCTTTAAACTGGTTGGAGAGACTTGCATGCGCTTTCTTGGTCCAGGCGACTACCATCACCCCCGAAGTATCTTTGTCAAGCCGGTGCACAATACCCGGGCGGAGGTTATCCGGGTCCGCTTCCGGCCTTTTATGGAAGAGCAGGGCATTTACCAGCGTTCCGGTCCAATTCCCACAGGCGGGATGCACGACCATTCCCGGAGCCTTGTTTATTATGGCCAGCTCTTCGTCATCATATATTATATCCAGCGGCAGGTCTTCAGGAAGCGCGTCTATCTTTGGAGGAATCGGGAGTTCCACGGTAATCTTGCTCCCGGCCTTTAGCTTCATGCTTGCTTTTACGGGCTCTCCGTTTACTTTTACCAGGCCGTGCTTGATAAGTTTCTGCACTCCGGCCCTGCTTTCTTCAAGCTGACAGGCCAGAAAGACATCAAGCCTGTACTTCGTCGGATTCTTAAGCTCAAATTCCCTAAGCCGCATCTTCCGGCCTCTTTCCGTATTTTAGGATTAATATTACCGCGGCTGCCGCAAGACCGGCGCTGATAAACTGGGATATGGAAAGACCAAGAAATGACGGCCCCCTAAAATCGCCCCTGGTAAATTCAATAAAGAATCTTAAAATCCCGTAAAGCAGCAGATACAAAAAGAAAGCCCGTCCTTTGTAACTCTCTTTTACGGAATTAAGCAGAATGAAAATAACCGCCAGCCCCGCAGCCTCAATAAGCTGGGCCGGGAAATATTTAACTCCGTCACCTATGGCGGGGAATATCACGCCGAATTTTTCTGAAGGCAGTCCATAACAACAGCCGCGGGTGAAACAACCCAGGCGCCCGATTATCTGTCCTGCGGCAATTCCGGGAACGAGCGCATCCGCCATTTTCAGGGCTTCCATCTTGTAGCGTTTTATCAGCAGGAAAAAGGCCGTAGCCCCTCCAAGGAACCCGCCGTAGAAGACCAGCCCTCCTTCCCAGACGGCAAATATCTTCAGGGGCTCTTTGAGATAATAGGAAATATCGGTAAGGATATAAAGAGCCCGCGCGCCGGCAAGCGAGGCAATGAAAACCCAGACAATCAGATCCAGCACTCTATCCCGCTCGTAGCCGTACACGGCCGCTTTTTTGACGGCAAGGAAAGTACCGAGCATGAACCCGAGCGCGACCAGCACGCCATAGGTCATCAGGTAGCCCGTGATGTAGTCGAGCGATGACACGGGGGTGAATTGCGGCTCCTTGCCGCGCCCCGAAATATTGGCCATGCCGCAGGCAGTCTGCACCACCGTGTCAAAACCGCGGTAGAGCTGGCTCAGGTTGTGAACACCCTGGATCTCGTCACACACGCGCACGCAGCGACGGCACAGGATGCACTTCTCATGATCCTGAACGACGGAAGGGCTGGTGTTTTCGACGGGATAACGCTTGCGCTTGCCGGCAAATTTTCGG
>JBAXDA010000170.1:0-4175 GCA_037141215.1 Candidatus Firestoneibacteriota bacterium
TTAAAAGCGATAACTAATAACTGATAGCTGATTACTAATAACCTTAATATGCTCAGTTAAAAGCAATAACTGATAACTGATTACTAATAGCTGATAGCCGCTAACTAACCCCAACTCTATGATACTAACCGTAAGCCTAAATAGCGCCTTGCAGAAAATTCTCGTCTTTGACGAATTTAATGAAGGACATGTCCTTAGGGCAAAAGAATTATTTCAGAACGCCAGCGGTAAAGGCATAAATGTATCCAGAGCAATCAAAAATCTAGGTGGAACTGCTCTCGCCACAGGTTTTGTAGGCGGTATCAACGGTAAACTGATGAAGAAAATGCTCAAAGACGAAGGCATCAAAGAACACCTTACCCTTACTGAAACCAACACGAGGGTCTGCACGACCGTAATAAACGAGAAAACCAATTCAAGCACCGAACTCATCGAACCCGGCGGGAAAATATCTGCGAAAGAAATTGCGGCTTTCAGGACGGATTTCACCTCCTCTTTAAAACACGCTTCTCTGGTCTCAATTTCCGGCACGCTCCCGCCCGGCTGCGGGGAGGACCTTTACGCTGAACTTGTTTCCGAAGCGCATAAAAAAGGCGTAAAAGTCTGCGCCGATATTAGAGGGGAACCTCTGCTTCGCGCTTTCAAGGCAAAAGCAAAACCCTATCTCCTGAAAATGAACAGCCTGGAATTCAAGGATACCTTCGGAGAAAGAAAAATGCAGGAGGTTTTTACCGAACTGCTCGCGGCGGGCATAGAAACAGTAATTATAACCTTTGGAAAGGACGGGCTTGTGGCAGCGGTAAAAGAAGGTATCTACGGCGCAATCCCTGAAAAGATAATTCCTTTGAACGCAACCGGCGCAGGCGACTCTATGATGGGAGGTTTCTGTTTTGCAATAGAGAAAGGAGCAGGCCTGACTGAGATTTTGCAAACAGGCACGGGTGCCGCGGTCGCAAGCACGCAGACCTTTCTGCCCGCCGTGTTTACAAAAACTTCTGCCGACAAATACTCCAAACCGGTAAAGGTGAAAAAACTTTGTTAAATACTTTAAAGCACATATTCTTGAGTCTGCGGCCCAGGCAGTGGACCAAAAACCTGCTTATCTTAGCCCCTCTTATTTTCTCCACCAATCTCTTTAACGGAAAGATGCTGCTGACCGCGCTTGAAGGATTTATGGTATTCTGCATCATCTCCGGAAGCGTGTACATAATGAACGACCTTACTGACCTGGAGAGCGACAAAAAACACCCCGTGAAGAAACTCAGACCGGTAGCCTCAGGCAGGCTTTCTGCCAACGCCGCAAGGATAGCAGGCTTTATTCTTGTTGCGGGAGGGCTGAGCTGGGCGTTCTCTATCAAAAACACTTTCGGGATAGTTGTTCTGCTTTATCTTTTTCTGCAAATTCTTTATTCCTATCGGCTCAAGAGCATAGCAATTCTTGATATTATTATTATTGCCTTCGGTTTCGTGCTAAGAGTCGTTGCCGGAGCCAAGATAATTGATGTCCCTATGTCAAACTGGCTGCTCGTCTGCACTATGTTTCTTTCTCTTTTTCTTGCCACAGGCAAAAGAAGATACGAATTTATGTCTCAGGGAAAACCGGACTCGCTCCGCTCCAGCCTTAAGAATTACAGCGTCAAACTGCTTGACCAGATGATAACGGTTGCAACCTCCTGCACAGTCATAGCCTACGCTCTCTATACTCTGGCTCCCGAAACAATAAAAAAATTCGACACGCACAGACTTATCTATACTCTCCCCTTTGTGCTTTACGGTATCTTCCGCTACCTCTATCTTATGTACAAAAAAGGCAAGGGCGGCAGCCCGGAAGACATCCTGCTTTCAGACCTCCCGCTTCTGTTTAATATTTTTCTATATGCGGCGGCTGTCTGGTTCATTGTTTATAAGTAGATAATATTAAAAAGGACTAATAAATGAAAATAAAAAAGATCAGACAGCTCGCAAGCCTCGCCTCAAAGCGGCTCTCTGCAGAGAAGATTAAGGCCGGTTCAATGGAGTTCTTCCGGTACGAGAAGAGCAACAACTACCGGGAGATGTCAAAATCGGCAGATCTCGCTCTTCAGAGGTTCAAGGAAGCCGGCGCAAAAACAGAAATGAGGCTCATAAAAGCTGACGGAACCGCCTCAAATATGGACTTTATTATGCCTGAGTGCTGGGATGCGTATGACGCGAAACTCGAGGTTCTCTCCCCTGTTAAGGAAGTTATCTCCGATTACAAATCCACAAGGTTTATGCTTCCCCTGAGATGCCCGGCGACACCGCCTGAAGGCATAACCGGGGAGCTGGTTCATGAAAAAGATCTGGATAAAAAGGATGTCCGGGGAAAGTTTATCCTGAGTTTCACTTACAAGATGCTGGGCTGGAACAAAATAGAGCATATAAAAAAGGGCATTGCAGGGGTTATCTCCGGCTGGGCAGAGTCCGGAGACAAACTCCCAAACTCCGTCTTCTGGACGAACGGCTGGACCTGCGGGCCGGGCTGGTTCCAGACCAAAGAAGAACCCCGATTACTGATGATGAATGTTTCGTATACTAACGGGCAGAAGCTGGCCGGTCTTCTGAAAAAAGGCAAGAAAGTCGTGATCAAGGCCCTTGCGGATACAAAAACCTACGACGGGCTGCAGAAAACCGCTACGGGGCTTATACAAGGAAAGAGCAAGAAAGAAGTTGTTATTCTGGGACACCTTTACGAGCCTATGCCACACGACAACTGCCTTTGCGCGGCAACAATGTGCGATTATGCAGAGATAATAAACGGACTTATCAGAGAGAAGAAACTTCCCAAACCCTACTACTCCCTCAGGTTTATGCTCGGCGAGGAAAAATACGGGTTTGCCGAGTTCTACAAGGACCGCAAGCGCGCGAAGAATGTCGTAGCAAATATGAACTTTGACAGCATCGGCGTAGATTACAATAAATCAAAAATACCTGCTGTGGAGCGTTATGCTCCGGTCTGCAACACCGGTTTCAGCGATATTCTTCTCGACCAGCTTATAAAAAAACACAATACAGTGCCTTATCGTACGGAACGCGGCAATTTCTCCGATGATTCTTTTATGGGAGACCCGCTCATCAGCGCCCCGTGCAACTGGATAATGGCGGATGAAGGCATCTATCACCACCAGAGCGAGAACACCTACGATATAGTAGGCTGGAAAGGCGTAGAAGAAAAGGCAAGAATCTCTCTCGAATACATTCTAACAATGGCCTATATGGATCCTGAAGCCGCGAACGATTACCTTCCCGAGATAGTGAGCGGCACGGTGGGGCATATAGATATAGAGTTCGCAAAGCTTTTAAAACGCGCTCCAACAATGACAAAAAAAGAACTCCTCTCCAATATAAACTTTGTTATCGGCTGGCAGCTGGACCGCATCGCCTCGGCCGGAAAATTCGGCGCGACAAGTGCCGGCATCAAGAAAGCGAAGACCCTTCTCAACAAGCATATTGAAAAGAAACTTTCAATGTTCAAGAAAGCAAAAACTAAGCCGGAAGCCGCTGATCCTGTTCCGGAGCCTGAAGAACGCAGGGCTTCAAATCTTATTCCTGTGCGCCTTGTTAATTACCCGCCTTTTAGTATGGCGCGGGAGAAAAACTTCTTTAAGCGGCGGAAGCATGTGCCTTTTCACGAAAGCTTTATAGCCTGGATGGACGGTAAACGGGACCTTTGGACCGTTATCAAACTGCTGGAAATGGATTACGAGAAACAATTCACAAAAGAGCAGGCAAGGGAATATATTAAATACGCGCAAGATATCGCAAAACTGGGCTATATAAAGCTACTCGAGAAAATAGTTGTAAATAAAAACGATATCAAGAAAGGCCTGAAGAAACTCGGCATAAAGAAAGGCGACAAGATAATAGTCCACTCCTCTATAACTTCTTTCGGAAAGGTTTCCGGAGGCCCTAAAACTGTTATTAAGGCCTTAATGGATACCGTTGGCATGAAAGGTCTTTTGATGATGCCCTCCTTCAACCACGGCAAAGCCGTCCGGGAAGCCCCCTACTATTTCGATATTAAGAAAACCCCCTCAAGCAACGGTGTTATAGCCGATACTTTCTGGAGACTGCCAGGAGTAAAACGCTCTGTTGACCCTTCCCATTCCTTCGCTGTTTGGGGAAAGAACGCAAGCAGTTATATAAACGGGCATATA
>JBAXDA010000171.1:0-4165 GCA_037141215.1 Candidatus Firestoneibacteriota bacterium
GGAGGCCTGTTCCTTCCCGCAAGGCATTTAAAACCGGTACTTATCAATCCTGTCTCAATAAAAGACTCAAGCACTTTAACTGCGACATTCTTTTCTTTTTCTCCTCCTGCCAGGTAAAGAACGGCACTGCCACCAAGAGTCATGTAACCGTCCCCAAAAATATCTATATTCGCGGCAATATCGCATATCCCGGATTTATTTATTCTAAAAAGATCAGAGATCTCCTCATCTTTTAAATAAACAGCCCCGCCAATTACGGTGGTAAGCAGTACAACGGGCAGGTCTTCATTCTTAATGTTAAACGGCGAAGAAACTGCGACAGATAAATGCTCTGTCAGGCTCGCTAAAATATCCTTTTCTTCGCCAAAAGCGCTTTCAAAGACCAGGAAAACAAGTATTGCGCTAATGACTGCTTTACTTTTCCTCAGCTTTATTCCTTTTATGCTCTTCAATAACTCTTTCATAAATCTTCAGCATCTTCCTTGCCATGTTCTCGGATGACATTTCCATAGCTTTCTCATGCCCTTCTTTCGCTTTTTTGTCATACAAAGCTTTATCCGTCAGGAGGCTCGCAATCTTCGCGCTGAAATCATTAACATCATCTTTTGTAAGGAAGCCACCTCTTTGTTTATCAAACCCCTCCAGAACATCTATGACACCCATCTCTCCGATACAAACAGCGGGTTTATTGAAATACATAGCTTCAAGCAGCACCAGCCCTTGAGTCTCTGTTTTTGAGGCAAAAGCAAAAACATCCTCCGCGGCATAGGCATTCACCCAATCTTCTCTGTTCAAGAAACCAAGGAAAATAACTTTATTCTCTATTCCTAATTTCCTGACCTGGGCCTCAAGTTCCGGTTTTGCGACTCCCTCACCGCAGATTACAAGTTTTGCATTTGGCACTTGCTTTAACAGCACAGGCATGGCTTCAATCAGGAAATTAACATTTTTTTCTCTTCCGAGCCGGCACATACAGAGAAGCATTTTTTCATCTTTTTTTATTCCATATTTCTGCCTGAACGCGTCCCCGCTATAGTTTACCTTAAACCTGTCAATGTCAATTCCGGTCGGCATTACTTCTATTGGTTTAGTAACCCCGTACTTTACAAGATCTCCTGCCATCTGCGGCGACGGAGAGATAACAAGATCAAATTTGTTTAATACCCATTTTGAGAACATCTTTGTTATGAAAGAAAGAGGTTTCTTAACTAATTTCTTATTTACATAGGTGTTTACATACTCAGGGTATAACGTGTGATAGGTGTTAATTGCCGGTATTCCGAGTCTTCTTGCCCAGGTAAGTCCATGATACCCCAGAGGGAAAGGAGACTGCGAGTGTACTATATCCAAATTCCAAGGTCTCCAGTCAATCTTCGTTTGCCAGGTCAGTGTCATCCTGTATTTTGGAGGGAACGGTGCAGGCCTGGATTTATACCTTATAATGTCAGGCTCATTGTCTTTATACTCAACAGAAGGATCATTAAGATCAGGATAAGAGGGACAGGGAATATAAACCCTATGACCCAGTTTCCTGAATTCCTTTGTATAAGACATTATAGAAGTTACGGCTCCGTCTGTGGACGGCAAATAATCGTCACCCGGCAGGCAGATATTCATTTTCCCTCCGTTCTAGCATATCAATAACGCTTTTTATTGTATCACTTTTTCATGTATTTTTTCAATTTATTTTGTTGCCGCTAAAGTATAAGGTATCAACAGTTTGCTGCTATTCCCCTCTTGCCAAAGTAACAACTCTTACGGAATTTGCCTCCGCGGCAAGCAGTGTCCTGGTACATTCATCGGCGGTTGCCCCGGTGGTAAATATATCGTCTACAAGAAGAACAATTGCTTGTTTTATCCTGCCGGCATTCCTTACTGAAAACGCTCCCTGCACGTTCATTATTCTTTCTTCTTTTTTTAGTCCGTGCTGAGCCCGGGTATCAGAAACCCTTAATAACACATCATTGTAAACGGGCAGATTGAATTCTTCCCCGAGATATTCCGCAAGTATTCGAGACTGATTATAATCTCTTCTTTTATTTTTATACAGAGGAACAGGAATTATGGCGTTGATTCCGTCAAGCGCTCCGTTTTGCCTTAAATACTCCACCAGCAGATCTCCGAAATGTTTTCCAAGCTTTCTCTTATCTCCATACTTAAACAGGTGAATAGCCTCCCGCATAACATCATCATAAACGGCGGCTGACCTATTATCGAGAAACGACATTTTATTCCGGCTGCAGTCACCGCAAAACAATTCATGCTGGAGCTTAAGCTGTTTCCCGCAAGATACACAGGCGGGTTGAGTAATAATTCTGATCTTATTCCAGCAGGACAGACAGATACAGGCTTTTCTGTTAATATCAAGTTTATTCCCGCAGATCCGGCAGGACGAAGGAAAGACCGCGTCAAGTATTGCCTCAATCCAGGAATTAACGCTATTTTTGAGTTCAATATTCTTTAAATCCATTCCCACATCCATTAAATGAATAATTCTTTAAAATACTGCATTGACCCTCAAATTAAGCCCATACCCGATATAACTATTAACACTGGCAATGTTGTCGCTGAAATATGTAAATGTTAATCCGAAATCTGCATTGATGTTCTTGGAAAAACTGTACTGAATCGTCGACCCTGCATTGTAGGAATCAGTGTTAATTTGAGAATTCAAGGTAGAGCCTTCTACCGTGTTCCTGACTATTCCAACATTAAACCTGTAATTCATTCTGATATTTTGCTCAATCCTTATTACTGCTCCGTTAAAAGGCCAAAAATCAGGGAGTTTAATAGGGTCATTGAATACCAGATTCTGGTTAATATCTATTCCCGGCGTATAGGACCTGTTGCGGTATACCACGCCTGCTTCAGCTCTGTCTTCTATCCCTGTCACAAAGGATATTGACCCGTGGAAATTATCTGAGATCCTGAAAGGCGATATTGCATTCCCGGTATGCGTGTAGGAGTTTGAAATCAATTTATCCGCGGCGTCTATTCTTCTTATGTTCTTATAATCATACTCCAGACTTAAAGAGACCGGCTTAAGCCATTCGAGCAGAGGAATCGGAGGAGAATCAATAATTATACCTGTGCCTATTGAATCAACGCCTGTTTTTGTAACAAACTGAGATTGCCTGTTGCGCTCGCTGGACATACTGGCTCTGGGATTCAGTGTAATACTGCCAAACTTCACTCTTCCGTTCCCTGTCTCAGAAATAACCTGGGAACTGTTGTAGGAATAATTCTCTGCAGGCATTAGTCCCCATTCATCCATCAGTTTCAGATTATTCAGAGGGGAGCCTGCGCCGGCGTCATATTTATCATAGAGAGCATTGGAGTTTATTCTATGGCTTATGTTTAAAGACGGCGCCGCGCCTGCAAGCTCAGAGAACCAGTCCCCGGGTCTGAATTCCGATGATATTTCAAGCATATTGCTGGTTCTTAGCTGGTTAACATTAAAATCCCTGTCAACAGCCCCGTTGTAATTAATCCTGGGAGTCAACCCGTTTATCTTGCCGAGTGAAGAAGTTATTCCCGCGGAACGGGAAAAAGTCAAAGGCACGAAGTCCGTGTAGTAGGCGTTTGTAAGAACCGTGCCTCCTCCTGTTACAGGAACGGAAGTGTTATATCCGAACAAGTTTCCTTTCTTCTCGTTTAATCTTGCTGAGAAAAAGGGATTGAATGAAAAACCCGGAATAGGCTCATAGCCTCCGGTCCACTTGATCGTATTGTCCCTGGAAAGACTATATGTGTTGTTTGGTTGAAATTTAGGCTTCGCATGTGTTGCCTTTTCTTCGCTAAAATTAAAACTTGCTTCAAAGTTATTATTACCCAGCGGTATTCCCAGAATATTCTGCGGTACCGCAAAAGTGGCAGTGGAAGACACCGTATACGCTTTTGTTTCCAAATCATCATATATGTTTGGATCCGCTGCAGGCAGATACGTAGTTTTGTCGTTCCTGTAGTTTCCGCTAACATTGAAGTTAAGCGGATTTAAGAACGAGAAAGCAACATTGCCGGCATAATTTTCAGAGACTCTCTGAGGAAAGGATAAATAATTTGGATTTAACCAGTCGGCTTCGTCAGTAATGGTCTCGTCTTTCCTGTAAGTAAAATTGATAGGCAGGACCGCCAAAGGCCGGAAGATGGCCGAAGCTGCCGTATA
>JBAXDA010000172.1:0-4124 GCA_037141215.1 Candidatus Firestoneibacteriota bacterium
CGAGCCTTTGCTTACGCAGACTTACATGCGGCTGCAAAAATTCATCAATATAAAAAATACCTTTATCATTGCCGATGGCAAATATCTGAAAAATGTTCGAGAGTGTTTGCCCGGATTTCCGGTTGCAAACTTTATCAGCGAACCGGCCCCGCGCAATACGGCTCCCGCCTTGATCCAGGCCAATATTTTTCTTTCCCGAATCGATCCCCAAGCCAACTTGCTGGTGGTTCCCGCTGATCATTTCATCCCCGACAAACAAATTTTTGCCAGGCAAATGACCGCCGCACTTGATTACGCTTCGAACCGCTGCATTATTACCTCCGGCATCAAGCCCAACCCTCTCAAGCTTTCCGGAAAATGCCGAGATGCTCTCCCGAAGACCATTCAATCTGCTTTTAAGTATCTCTTTCATAATTCCTCCTGTTAAGTAGAATATTACAATATGCAATTATAATTAACGCATTAAGCAAAAAAAATTACTTTTAAAGACCTCCGAACTATTAGACCGGTTGGAACTCCGTTAGAAAGAAGGCGGTGTTATTACCCAGATAGCCTCTGTCTCCCCTTCAGCTATATTCCTGAAGGAATGAGGAATCTTGGAGTTAAAGTAGATTGAGTCGCCCTTTTTCAGGATAAAAAGACTGTCGTTCAGTTTAAGTTCCATTGCTCCTTTGATAACGGTGACAAATTCCTGGCCAAAATGATTGTACTTTGACTCGCCTGAATTGGCGTTCTTACCGAGTTTAAACAGCAGAGGTTGCATCTGTTTATTGCTGTCCTGGGAAGTGAGCAGATAAACACTTACCCCCTTGCCGAGGTTCTGAAGATTTATCCTTTCTTCTTCTTTTGTTACAGGGCTGTCTGTCAACTTATGCCCTTCACCTATCAGATCTCCGACGGTTGTAGAAAGCTTATCCGCTATGTTTTTCAAGGTGGAAAGAGAAGGCGATGCCTTTCCTTTCTCCATCTGAGATACAAAACTTGCGCTTACGCCGAGTTGTCTCGCAAACTCCCTCAGTTTTAGCCCTTTCTCTTCGCGAAGACGCTTCATATTTAGACCGACTATTTTTATCATAGAATCATTATAGCATTATTATTACTATCTGTCAACCACTACTTAATATTTGTAATGTGCTACTTAACATGTATTTCAACTTAAGTTTCGCCGTGTTTCCTCAGGAACCGCCTGTGCATGAAATATACTACGCTCATATAAGCAGCGAGAATTAGCGCAAGAATTAAAAAGAAAAGCGGCGGTGGCGCCACAAACCCAAACTTAGAGGCCCAGGGAGAAAGTATTAACAAAAGCCCTATCCCCACAATAGTCAGCGTAGTGAAAACGAGGAATTTACTTGGCCTGCTCTCAATAAACGGAATTTTTCCTGTCCGTATTATGTAAACAATAAAAGTCTGGGTCGCAAGAGACTCTATGAACCAGCCGGTGTGAAAAAGATTCTGGCTTGCCGCAGTCTTGCAATTAAAGACAAACCACATAACTCCAAATGTTAGAAAATCAAAGATCGAAGAAAGCGGACCGATGTTAACCATAAACTTTTGTATATTTTTGACATCCCATTTTCTGGGTTTTTGAATATATTCTTCGTCGACTGTGTCAGTCGGTATTGCTGTCTGAGAAAGATCGTAAAGAAAATTATTCAAGATGATTTGTATTGGCGACATCGGCAGGAACGGAAGAAACAAACTTGCACCGGTCATGGAAAACATATTACCAAAATTGGAACTTGACCCCATTTTTATGTACTTCACTATGTTTCCAAAGGTTCGCCTGCCCTCCATCACCCCGTCTTCCAGGATAAGCAGATTTTTCTGCAGAAGTATTATATCCGCGGATTCTTTGGCTATATCCGCGGCATTGTTTACGGAAATGCCCACATCCGCCGCTTTCAAAGCAAGCGCGTCGTTTATCCCATCTCCGAGGAAACCGACAATTTTGCCGTTTGCGCGCAGAGCCCTTACTATTCTTTCTTTCTGGGCGGGAGAGAGCCTGGCAAAAACATTTGTTACTTCCACCACTTCTTTAAGCTCTTCCTCCGTGAGGGTCTCTATCTGGTCGCCGGTAGCAAGGCCGAAGATATCCAGGCCGACCTGGGAACATATTTTCCTTGTAACAAGTTCATTATCTCCGGTGAGCACCTTAAGTTCAATTCCCAGTTTTTTTATGGCGATTACGGCGTCTTTTGTGGAATCTTTAGGCGGATCCAGGAAGGCAACATACCCTTTAAGCACCAGGCCGTTCTCGTCTTCCTTGGTGAATTTATTGTTATAATCTATTTGCTTGCTGGCAATTGCTATAACACGGAAACCGTCTTTTGACAAATGTTCATACTCTTCTTTGAGATCAGCAATTATCAGTTGTTCAAATTCCAAAACTTCGCCGTCAAGCTCATACTTTGTGCAGCGCTTAAAAATCTCCTCGGGAGCCCCTTTAGAAATGATGGTATATTTTCCCTCTGATTCCACGATAACGGACATTATCCTCCGCTGAAAATCAAAAGGTATCTCATCAACTTTTTTAAACTGCTCAAGGTATTCTTTCAAGCCCTTGGCTTTATTAATCACTGCTTTATCAAGGAGATTTTTGAGCCCGGTCTGGTAGTGGCTGTTAAGAAAAGCGTATTTCAGCACTTCTTCGTTCTCTTCTTTGACGACATTACAATACTTTTCAAGGATAATCTTATCCATGGTCAGCGTTCCGGTCTTGTCGGTGCAGAGTACATCCATAGCCCCGAAGTTCTGAATGGAATTCAAGCGTTTTACAATAACCTGTTTTTTGGACATGGCAAGAGCGCCTTTTGACAGGTTAATAGTCACAATTAAAGGGAGCATCTCCGGTGCCAGTCCCACGGCAACAGCTATAGCAAAAAGGAAAGCTTCCAGGACATTACCTTTGAAGACCGCGTTTATGGCAAAAATAACAACTACAAGAATGACCATCATCCGTATCATTACGAATACAAACTTATTTACGCCTATTTCAAAACTTGATTCGACCTGCACCGAGGCAAGGCGAGTGGCAAGCGCTCCAAACTGTGTGAACGGGCCGGTTCTTACGGCAACACCCAGAGCCGTACCGCTGACAACCGAAGACCCCATGAAAGCAATATTCTCGGCTTCTAAAACACTTTTTGCTTTTAAGGCGGGCACCGGGACTTTTTCAACAGGCATAGACTCGCCGGTAAGGGTGGCTTGATTCACAAACAAATCTTTAGCGGAAATTATGCGCAAATCAGCCGGGATCATGTCGCCTGCAAACAGGTCTACAATATCTCCCGGGACAATTTCTTTTATGGGTATCTCTTTTGGCCTTCCGTTTCGATATATCGTTACAGTTGTCCGTACCATTTCCGAGAGTCTCTCCGCCGCTTTGCCTGAGCGGTATTCCTGGAAAAAAGTAAGCCCGACGCTTATGAAGATCATAATAAAAACTATTTCCGCGCTGATCTTTTCCCCGAAAAAATAAGAAATAATTCCTATGACCAGAAGAACCACGACCAGCGGATTGATAAATTTCGAGAAGAGCTCAAAGACAACCGCTCGTTTTTTTCTCTTTGAGGGTTCATTATACCCGTAGATTGCAAGACGCTCACCGGCTTCTTTTTCACCAAGCCCCTTCTCTGTAGTTTTGAATTTTTCAAGAAGAAGCGGTAAGGGGCAGCTGATATAGTCAAAATCCAGTATTTGCGGCTTGAATTTTCCGCGGACGGGAACAGGTCTCCCCGTTGTACTTTTAACCACAAATACCTCCGACAGAACAAAGCTATATCTTTTAACTGTTGAAACCGGGCCCTGAGATTATGCCTGCCTGCTTTGCCTTCATTGTACAACAGGACATCGAAGAATAAAACAAAAAAAACGGCGGATGATTTCTCATCCGCCGCTGCAGTTTCCTCTGTTTTACTTCTTTTTTTCTTCTTTGTGCTCTTCTTTATGTTCCTTAGTTGCATTCTTTACTATCTTTTCGACTTTGATCTTATCGCCGTCGCGAGAAATGCTGACTCTGTCGCCTACTTTAAGGGTTTCAAGGAGTTTTGCTTCGACCTTGAACGTTTTTTCTGCTTTGCCGTCCTTACCGGTCACTACAACTATCTCGCTTTTTTCTTTGT
>JBAXDA010000173.1:0-4121 GCA_037141215.1 Candidatus Firestoneibacteriota bacterium
CACCAGCAGAGGTCTTTAAATCCTCAGCTGTTGCACTTGCTGGTTGAATTCAGGCCTCTTATTTTTCTTTCTTTTGTCATTTTAATTCTTTGGCTGGTTTTTGCCTTAATCCAAGTAGCATTAAAACCCAAGGGCACATGAAGCTAGATGGTCTTAATATGAAATGCAAGCGGTGCGGACAAGAATTTAATTGCTTGAAGCAGATTAATTTATTTCTTCTTTACCATGAGGAAGAAGCCCATTTCGGTTGGTGTGGTGAGTGTTCTGAAAAGGAGTACAAAGGCCGTCCTCTCTCAACTAATTCTTTGCGGATTATCTTTGCTTGCATAGCTGGAGCCATCTTTTTTTTCTGGCTATTATTTTATTTTGGGTTTGATTAAAGTGTAAGAATGCCTGTTAGGGAAGCTCAGTTGAAACAGCTGGAACTTCAAAAAGCTCAACTCGGAAGGCGATGAAACGACCCAAGCGCAGTTCAAGTGAGGAAGCACGGGAACAGAAGCGTTTAATTTTGTAAATCAAATACGCCCTGGCTATCATTAAAGAGACTATTGGAAGTCAGGACAGCACCGATTTCTTTTTAATAACTCAATGAAAATCAGGCGACGCCGTCACTTTTTACCCCACAGGGGCGATGAAAGACATCGAGGTGAGCCGTGTACGGCGTCGAGGGGGTTGTGGGATGGCTGTTAAAAAGATGACAGGACGGGAGAAGGTTATTTGCTTGTGCTTTGCGCTGTTTTGGATTCTTGTTTGGGCTGTGATGGCACACATGTGCGGAGGCAACCTAATTTCCACACTTCCACTTTTTACGTTCATTTTCCTGGTCGGATTAGTTGTGTATTTTTTTAGCATATTTATTTTATGGGCAATCGAAATTATCCGTAGGAGGCCAGATGGACCGCATACGGAATATTCCGAAACCGGGCAAGTGGTCGAAGAGGGAGTTTACAAGAACGGAAAATTTGACGGCCTGCGTAAGTCGTATTGCAAAAATGGACAGGTAGAAATAGAAGCGATGTTTAAGAATGGAAAACAGGAAGGTGTAAGTAAGCTGTATCACGAGAACGGGCAATTAATGTCAGAGGCGGTTTACAAGGGCGGAGAGCTTTATGGGCTGGTTAGGGAGTTTTATGAAAACGGAAAATTAAAAAAGGAGGGAGTTTGTAGGGGCGGAAAACTTGAGGGGCGGCTAAAGGAGTATGACGAAAACGGGGACTTGAAACATGAGAAAACAGGAGAGGTTTCGAAGATAGATATTAAAAAGATAATAACAAGCCCGTTGTTTGTTTTCTTGTGTATTGTGTTGGGAGTCCTTACGGTTGCAATGGTTTTGCTCCGCGTTGAAGGCAACTTAGACGGTTTTGTTCCGGCCATAAAAAAGATTTTTTTCGTGGGGTTTTGCCTGTATTTAGTTAGCAAAACTATTTCGATGATGCTTCGAAAACTTCAGCGGAAAAAGGGGAAGCCTTAACCCAAGACCCCATCAAGAAGAAACGCAACGAACTCATCTTAGGGCGCGGGGAAGCGCGGGAACAGAAGCGTTTAATTTTGTAAATCAAATACGCCCTGGCTATCATTAAAGAGACTATTGGAAGTCAGGACAGCGCCGATTTCTTTTTAATAACTCAATGAAAATCAGGCGACGCCGTCACTTTTTACCTCACAGGGGCGATGAAAGACATCGAGGTGAGCCGTGTACGGCGTCGAGGGGGGGGATGGAAATGAGCGATGGATCAAAGCCTTTAAAGATATCGCTTCTGGTTGCTGCGTTAATGTTATGCATAGCTGTTATTCCCACATTGCCGTATGGCTTCTACGCGCTCCTGCGATTAGTGGTTTGCGGCGCTGCGGCTTATGCGGCATTTAAGTTGAAGGATAGCTCTTCGCTCGGCGGTCACTTCATCCCGTTATTGATCGTGGCGATATTATTTAATCCTTTGATGCCTGTTTCTCTGACCCCATTGATTTGGCTGGTGGTAGATCTGGGCGTTGCGGTTTATTTTCTTACTTTATCAAAAAAGATTTAACCGTTGGTTTACAGGTTGTGAGGATAGGAAGAGCAAAGCGATGAAGAAAATATTTCTACTCATAATGATCGCCATTGCTTTTACGGGATGCACTACGGATTATGAAGCTGAAAAATCCGGCTGGAATGACATAACTCCGTATGAAGCGAGGTCAGCGCCGGCGAAAGGTGATTCTTCTGTGGCTCAAGCTCAGGAAGGAAGCGAAGGGAAACCCAATACTATCGCGTTTTAAGGGAATCATCTTTTCTGAGGCGACAATAGGAGAGGATTATGGAAGTGATTGATAAGCAAAGACCTTTTGGAATTACAGTTTTGGGCATTCTCCTTTTAACTCATAGCCTGGTTTATATCTTTGGGATAATAATCGCCCCTCGTATCTTGGGCAACATCCCGAAGTTTACCTTTTGGGCTGCTTTAATGTTTGAGATAGCTGTTTTTATTTCCGCCGTAGGCTTGCTGTGGCTAAAGAGGTGGTCCCGCATATCAACTATGGTCTTAGTTGCAATATATATAGTTAATGAACTTCGGATTCTAATTTCGTGCATAAGTGCAACGGCTAGAGTTGCGAAGATTTATTTAGCCTTTTATCAAAAGCTGTTGGTGCAGGATGCAATCTGGGTGATTTTTGAAATGCTCATAATCTTGTATTTAAGTAGCCCCAAGGTCAAAGCACAGTTCAAGTAAGGAACCACGGGAACAGGGGAGGGGATTGTGGGGATGAATGGTAAAAAGGGTTCATTCGCTGTTGCGTTAGGCGGAATCCTCCTCATTTCGATCTTAGCATTTAACTCTACCGTGTACGGGGAGGAACCTGTCAGAGAGTATTACGCTAACGGAAAGCTGAAATCAGAGAAGTCTTTCAAAGGCGGTACGCTTGAGGGCATCTTTAAGGTGTATTACGACAGCGGGCAATTGAGGAAAGAGGGGTCCTTCAAGAGCGGGAAGCGAGAGGGGCCGTTTAAGACCTATGATGAAAACGGGCAATTAGTCTTGGAGGAGTCTTACAGGAATGGAAAACAAGAGGGGTCGTTTAAGACCTATTATGGAAACGGACAGCTAAGGAGCGATTCGTTTTATAAGGACGGAAAACAAGAGGGAACGCTCAAAAAGTATGACGAAAACGGGAAATTAAAGTCGTGAGAAAATAGGAGGGGTTGTGGAAATGAAGAAAGGAAACAAGCAAGACTCGGATAATCCTAATAATCGTCTCAAATATTGGCTGTTGGGTGTAGGAATCGTCACAACTTTAATCGGTGCGATGTGTCTGCCTCTGGGTCAAGGAGCTAGCCCTGAAGGGGGTACTAGTTTTTTTGCTACGGGCGCAGTCACAGGAGCATTTTTGAAATATGCTTTTTGGATAATGGCTTTCGGTGTTGTGATTATGATTTGCTCGCTACTCATTCGGATGAATATTAAAAAGGCGATTGCGAGAGAGGTGCTGATTTTTCTTGGATTCGTGTTAGTTTTTCTCCCTTATCGTAAAGATAGTAATGAGCTGCTGATAATCCCGTTATTACTTTACCCAATGTATTTGATTTTTAGATTTGTTGAATGGGCAAGGAAACGCTATCAGGGGAAAGTATTAAAGAAGAAATGACTGAATCCTTAACCCCAGGTGACATGATTTGTCACATGCTTTGCAGATCCTGGCGTCGGGATTCTCTGGAAACAGATGACGGGCGTCTAAAATAAACGAAGAAGGGATGTATGCGCGCTGAAGACGATCTTTATGTGGAAACGGGATATAAGATTCTTCATGAGGACGAGCTCTTTCTCGTGGTGGATAAGCCCGCGCCGCTTCCGGTTCACGCCGTGGGGCGCTTCAAGGAAAAGAACCTGCTCAGCCTTTTAATCCGCGACCTTCGCCCGGGAGGCGAGGGACTCAGGATCGTGAACCGGCTTGATTCGGAAACAAGCGGGCTCGTCCTGGTCGCAAAATCGGCACAGATGGCCGGGAAGCTTGGGATTCTTTTCGAACAGAGGCAGGTGGCGAAAGAATATCACGCGGTGGTGTTCGGAGTGCCTGAGGCTCAAACGGGCACGATCTCGGCTTCCCTTGGGCTTAATGTCGAAAGTGGGCATAATATTCGCACG
>JBAXDA010000174.1:0-4119 GCA_037141215.1 Candidatus Firestoneibacteriota bacterium
ACTTTTTACGTGTGTGATAAATCATTGCTAAATTATAGCAAACAGCCGTTTTATTGTCAATAAGATATGTATCTTTGACAGGGTTGTTTATATCTATTAGTCGGTTTATCAGCATAAGTTCTGCCCTTTTCTAAAAAAAAACCCCCATATTTTGTATGGGGGTCGTTGCTGTATTATAGCGGTTCCCGGGAAACCTTCAGGCCTCTCGGGAACTTAAAATTAATATGTGGTAAAAGAAGCACCCTTTGAGTCAGTTGCAGTGCTGTTTGCAAATACATTGCCAGCGTAAGGATCAACACCATCTGTGATATACGACCAACCTGTGCCAACGGCAGCAGGAGGATCATTCGCCAAAACAACTACAATTGAGTTGCCCAGCGGACTTGCTTTTGCCGCCGGAATCGGATACAGATAGCTGGTGAATGACGAGGTCAAATTCCCCGGCCATGTGCCTTCCCGCTCCGCATAGTAAATCGAAACCGCGGAACGAATCGACATCAGGTTTCCCTTTGTCGCTCCTTCCCTTGATTTTTCAAGCATCTGCGCGAATCTCGGCACCGCTATCGCAGCCAGTATTCCGATAATCGCTACTACAATCATGAGCTCGATAAGGGTAAACCCTTTCTTGCTCTTCTTTGCTTTCTTGCAGCAGCATCCCATAATATCACCCCCTGCTATTTTACATTCGGCGCTCTTTACGCCCATTACTTCTTATATTATAACACCTTTAATATTAACTGTCTATATAGTCTTATATTCCTTCGAAAACCGGCATTCTCTAAACTTCATTAAATACCTATTAAAATACAGCCCATTCCTCTCTTACTCAAACTCAGGTCCCTTCTTCCCAGGAAGCAAGATATTCTTTCTGTCTTGCAGTGAGGATGTCTATCTCAACTCCAAGTGATTTCAGCTTTAGAGCGGCTATGTTTTCATCTATATCCTTAGGGACTGAATATACTTTTTTCAAAAGTTTTGCGCAGTTTTTCTTCATAAACTCAGCGCTAAAAGCCTGATTGGCAAAACTCATGTCCATAACTGAGGCAGGATGGCCTTCCGCTGCCGCAAGATTAATCAGCCTTCCTTCGCCAAGTAAGTAGATTGATCTGCCGTTCTTGAGGGCAAATTCTTCAACCCCGGGCCGTGCTTCTCTAACAATTTTTGATAGTTTCTTTAAAGAAGAGATGTTTATCTCAACATTAAAGTGTCCGGAATTGCAGATTATAGCCCCATTCTTCATAAGTCGAAAATGCTTTTCATCCAGAACATTCACATTTCCAGTAAGCGTAACAAATATATCTCCGATCCCGGCGGCAGTAACGCCGTCCATTACCGAGAAACCATCCATATGGGCTTCAATAGCCTTTAACGGATCAATTTCTGTTACTATAACATTCGCGCCCATGCCTCTTGCCCTCATAGCAAAACCTCTGCCGCACCAGCCGTAACCCAGCACAACTACTTTCTGGCCTGCAAGGAGCACATTTGTGGCCCTAATTATTCCGTCAACCGTGCTCTGCCCCGTCCCATAGCGGTTGTCAAACATGTGTTTGGTGTCAGCGTCGTTAACTGCTATGATAGGATATTTAAGCACACCTTCTTTCTCCATAGCCTTAAGCCTGATAACCCCTGTTGTTGTTTCCTCCGTACCTCCTACTATGCCTTTCAGTAAATCTTTTCTTTTTGTGTGGATCATTGAAACCAGATCCGCCCCGTCATCCATAGTCATCTTTGGTTTCGCGTCCAGTACCGCGTTTAGATGACTGTAGTAGGTTTTATTATCTTCGCCTTTGATAGCAAAGGTCGGAATATCGTAGTATTTCACCAGCGCCGCCGCAACATCGTCCTGCGTGCTTAAAGGGTTTGAAGCACAGAGATAAACTTCCGCCCCGCCTTCCCCCAGAGTCCTGGCAAGATTTGCAGTTTCCGTTGTGACATGCAGACAAGCAGCCACTCTGATTCCCTTTAAAGGTTTTTCCTTCTTAAACCTTGCACGGATGAGGTTCAAAACGGGCATCTGCCTGTCGGCCCATTCAATTTTCTGCTTGCCTGTCTCCGCTAGAGACATATCTTTTACATCATAATTATTCATTATAAACCTGCCTGTGCCCGGATTTTAGCCGCAAGATCTGTTTTTTCCCAGGTAAACTCGCTGCCTGTTCTACCGAAATGGCCGAAAGCCGCAGTTTTCTGATAGATAGGCCTTCTGAGTTTCAAAGTGTTAATCATGCCTTTCGGCGTAAGGTCAAAGTTCTTGTTGATAAGATCCACAATTAATTCTTCACTCACCCTGCTTGTCCCGTTGGTATTTGCCATAATTGAAAGAGGGTGCGGATATCCGATAACATAGGAAAGTTGGACTTCACACTCGTCAGCAAGCCCTGCAGCAACGATGTTTTTCGCAACATACCTTGCCATGTACGAAGCGGATCTGTCAACTTTTGTAGGATCCTTTCCTGAGAAAGCTCCGCCGCCATGCCTGCCTCTGCCGCCGTAAGTATCGACAATTATTTTTCTTCCGGTAACGCCGGTATCGCCGTGCGGGCCGCCTATTTCAAACCTTCCGGTCTGGTTTATGTAATATTTTGCGCCTTTAAGAAGCTCTGCAGGTATCACTTGTTTAATCACCTTCTCTGCAATATCCTTCCTAAGTTTTGCGGTGGAAACATCGCTGTGCTGGGCTGCTACGACAACCGAGGTAACCCTTACCGGTTTGCCGTTAATATATTGCACCGTAACCTGGGATTTGCCGTCAGGCCTGAGGTATTTTAGTTTTCCGGAGTTTCTTAGTTCCGAGAGTTTTTTAACAAGCTTATGAGCGTACATTATTGGCATCGGCATAAGCTCTTTGGTCTCATTGCAGGCAAAGCCAAACATTATACCCTGATCCCCCGCGCCGCCTGTATCAACACCCATAGCTATATGGGCGGATTGCTCATGTATCGCATTCAAAACCCCGCAGGATTTATAATCAAATCCCATGGCAGAGTCATTGTATCCTATTTGTTTAATAACATTCCTGACAGTTCCCGGAACATCCAGAGGACAGCCGTTTTTTTGCCTAAAAGTAACCTCTCCTGCAACAACAACCTGTCCCGTTGTTACCAGGGTTTCACAGGCAACCCTTCCCATCGGGTCTCTCATCAATATCTGGTCAAGTATTGCATCAGAGACTTGATCGGCAACCTTGTCGGGGTGGCCTTCAGAGACTGATTCCGAGGTAAAAAGAAATTCTTTCATGCTCATCTGCTTCTCCTCCTTAAGGAAATTTTTTGTATTATAACTAGATACATAAAAACAAAAAGCCTGAGGATTCTATTAATCCTCCAGGGTTGGAGATACAGTCTATAGGCCCATTCAAATCCTGATTTTTGAAATATCCGCGGCGACCTTTTAATCTTGCCTGAAATAACATCAAAACTTCCGCCGACACCGATGCTAACAGGAATCCCTATTGCCGCTTGATACTTTTCTATCCACTTTTCCTGCGCGGGCTGACCAAGTCCGACAAACAAAACATCCGGCTTTGCCTTGCGTAAATCTTCTACTAATTTTACACTATTGCTAAAACTAAATCCATCTAAAAAACCCGCAACTTTCAACTTTGGAAACCTTTTCTTCATCTTCCCGGCTGTTCCTGAAACTGCTTCTTTTGTTGAGCCGAAAAAGAAAACAGAATAACCTTTATCAGCGCAGAGACGGCAGATAAAGGGCAGTAAGTCAATTCCGCTTACCTTCTCAATTTTTTCCCCATAAAGCAGTCTTACCGCTAATTTAACTCCGGCACCGTCGCAATTAACTACTGAGGCTTTGTTTATAATATGCAGGAATTCTGTATCTTTACGGGCAGTAAGCACCGTAAGCGCGGAAAGCGAGATGAAATGAGCGTGTTTACGGGTTTTAACAGCTTCCTCAGTCTTGAGAAGCGTCTCGTAAAACGAAATATCATCTACTCTTACACCAAGTACTTTGAATCGTTTCATAATTTATTTGGCAAGTTCTTTTTTTAAGTGATCTATGGCTTTAATCGGAGTCGGATCTATATTGTAAAGCAGGCTCAAGTATACGCTCGTGAAATCGCCGAGAAATACAAGAGAGAATAACCTTGCCAGAGATGAT
>JBAXDA010000175.1:0-4082 GCA_037141215.1 Candidatus Firestoneibacteriota bacterium
CGAGGGCTGCAAGCAGGAGCAAGAGGAAACAAGGCTAAGTATTCTGCTGTAAATAGAAGTGTGAATTATTTTAGGAACGCTCAATAAAATAATAAGGTGCTTGTGTTACTGGTTTTTGGCTTTATAAACCATTTCATTAGTCTTTCAAACCCGAGCCGCTTGCAAACTCCCTCTCCCTGTTTTGAAGCGTGAAGTTTAATTCTCGGATAGCCGTGCTGTTTCGCCCATTTAATTGATTCTTTTACAATATGCGTCGCCAGCCACTTTCCCTCCAGCCCTATATCAACTTGACTATTTCATTAACAGCCGGCCCGGGATCGCTGCCGGAATTATCTATTTTGAATTCGTTTGAAAGCGCCGGCCGGAGTTTCAGGTTTCTGTTCCATTCAATTGCCGCTTTATCGTTTTTATAGCCGCTGTTTCTCTCAACAACCCGTCTTTTTATTTCTTCATCATCTCCTACAATCAGGCTTACAATGATATATTCTTCCGGCTTGAAGTGGTTTTGCAGTTCCTGAACTTTGCTATCTTTCAGATCGGTAACAATGACATTTTCGTAGCCGTTCTTTATATAGTTCCGTAGAATAAAGACCAGGTTTTCAAACGCCATTTTTTCTTCTTTTTCCGACTCGTTCTTCCATTCACGGTCAAGGTGCCATTCCCGCAGGTCGGAAAATTCAATAAGATAGCCTTGAAGTCTTTTCCTCAGCAGCCCGCATATAGTACTTTTCCCGCTTCCCGGCGCGCCGGCAACAAAGATAAGTTTTTTCATTTGGATTCCTCGCTGAAACTGTATACTATAAATAATTATACCACAAAAAACAAAGAGGGAGGGATCTCTCCCGCCCTCTCTTTACTCCTTACGTTATGAACGTTATGAACTTTATGAACCTTATTAACCTTACGAACTTTTTTGCTTATTTCTTATCGTCTTCCACCTTGAAATCAGCGTCAACTACATTGTCATCAGGCTTCTTGCCGCCTGCTTCCGGACCTGCTGCTCCTGCTCCGGTGCCGCCCTGAGGAGCGCCTTGCGCTCCGCCAGCCTGTTGTCCGGACTGTTTGTAAACTGCCTCGCCCATCTTTGTCCTGGATTTGTTCAGAGCATCCAGGCCTTCCTTCATCTTTGCAGCGTCATTCCCTTCCAAAGCCTTCTTTAGATCGGCAATCCTCTCGGCAATCTCTTTCTTGGTGGGCTCGTCTACTTTCGCGCCGAATTCCTGCAGTTCCTTCTCGCTCTGGTAGATCATAGAGTCGGACTGGTTTTTAATCTCAATGCTTTCCTTCTTTGCTTTATCCGCGTCCGCGAACTTCTCCGCGTCCTTTACCATCCTCTCAATCTCCTCTTTTGAAAGCTTGGTCGGGGCCTGGATCTTCATAGACTGCTCCTTGCCCGTACCCAGGTCTTTAGCGGAGACATGGATGATGCCGTTCGTGTCAATATCAAAGGTCACTTCTATCTGTGGCACTCCCCTTGGGGCCGGAGGAATACCTACAAGCTGGAACCTTCCCAAGTTTGTATTATCAACCGCCAACGGGCGCTCTCCCTGTAGTACAATTATCTCCACGCTCGGCTGATTCTCGGCCGCCGTTGAGAAAACCTGGCTCTTCTTGGTAGGAATAGTTGTGTTTCTTTCTATAAGCTTGGTGCAGACTCCCCCCAGTGTTTCAATGCCGAGAGAGAGCGGGGTAACATCAAGCAGCAATACATCTTTTACATCACCCGTAAGCACCGCGCCCTGGATTGCCGCGCCCATCGCGACGCATTCCATAGGGTCAACGCCTTTTTCAATTTTTTTGCCTACAAGTTCTTCCACCAGCTTCTGAATTATCGGCATCCTGGTAGGCCCGCCGACAAATATAACCCTGTCAATATCCTTCGGCGTAAGTTTTCCGTCAGAAAGAGCCTGTTCAACAGGATGCTTGCAGCGCTTTACCGTTCCACCGACTATCTCGTCAAGTTTGGCTCTGGTTATCTTCATCACAAGATGTTTCGGGCCGGAAGCGTCCGCCGAGATAAAGGGGAGATTGATATCCGTTTCCATGGTTGTGGAAAGTTCTATCTTCGCTTTCTCCGCCGCCTCGCGGACCCTCTGCACCGCCATCTTATCGTTCCTCACATCAATGCCGTCGGTCCTCTTGAACTCGCTTGCGATGTATTCAATCATAGAGTTGTCCATATCAGTGCCGCCGAGCTGTGTGTCGCCGCTTGTGGAAATTACTTCAAACACGCCTTCGGCCATGTGCATAATGGTGACATCAAGCGTGCCGCCGCCAAGATCAAATACAAGAATCTTTTGGTCCTTGTCAGATTTATCAAGTCCGTATGAAAGGCATGCCGCTGTGGGCTCATTGATTATGCGCACCACATCAAGTCCCGCGATCTGTCCCGCGTCTTTGGTAGCCTGCCTCTGGTTGTCGTTAAAATATGCGGGGACCGTGATGACAGCCTTCTCCACCTTTTCCCCGAGGAACGCTTCCGCGTCCGCTTTTACTTTCTGCAAAATGAAAGACGAGATCTGCTGGGGAGTGTATTCCTTCCCGTAGGCTTTGAACTTAAAGTCCGTGCCCATCTTTCTTTTTGCGGCCATAACGGTTCCTTCGGTATTTGATACCGCCTGGCGCCTTGCCGGCTCACCTACGAGTTTCTGCCCATCCTTCGTAAAGGCAACATATGAAGGGAAAGCTTTTCCGCCTATTGAAGTGCCTTCGGCCGAGGGTATAATAGTCGGCTTACCGCCTATCATCGCTGCCGCTGCCGAGTTGCTGGTTCCAAGATCTATTCCGATTATTTTACCCATATCTCTCACCACCTTAAATACTCCCCTAACCGCGGAGTATTTGTCTACGGGGGAGCCCTGTACCCGAACAAACTGAGTGGTACAGGGCCCGTTCCGCTTAACTTTTCATTGTAATTATACTGCGCCGACGCCTCTCTTAGCCCCTCGTTCATTTCATTCACTCGAGGTTGCGCCGCTTGCTGATTATACTAATCCAGCTCCTTGTTTCAAGTCGCGGGACTGCGCCGACGCCTCTCTTAGCCCCTCGTTCATTTCATTCACTCGGGGTTGCGCCGCTTGCTGATTATACTAATCCAGCTCCTTGTTCCAAGTCGCTGGACTGCGCCGACGCTTTGCGTCGGCTTAGTACATTCCGCCGCCCATTCCGCCCATACCACCACCGCCGCCGGGCATCGGCATATCTTTCTTCTCTTCCGGAAGGTCGGTGATAAGCGCTTCGGTCGTAAGAAGCAGGCCGGTGACGCTCGCCGCGTTCTGGAGAGCCGTTCTTGTAACTTTGGTCGGGTCAATGATGCCCGATTTCACGAGGTCTTCATACTCGTTTGTCATGGCATTGAACCCGTAATTTACATCTTTCTCTTTTTTTACCTTGTCGATAACAACGGAAGCTTCAAGTCCCGCGTTCTCAACGATTCTCCTTAAAGGCTCTTCAAGAGCTCTTCTCAGAATGGAAAGGCCTACCGCTTCATCGCCGTCTATTTTAACGGAATCAAGCGCTTTAACGCACCTTACCAAAGCAACACCGCCGCCGGGCACTATGCCTTCTTCAACGGCAGCCCTTGTGGCGTGGAGAGCGTCTTCAAATATGGATTTCTTTGCCTTCATTTCCGGCTCGGTTGCCGCGCCGACGTTTATGACTGCCACGCCGCCCGCAAGTTTCGCAAGCCTTTCCTGAAGTTTTTCCCTGTCATAATCCGACTTAGTTTCATCTATCTGTTTCCTGATGGAACCGATGCGGCCCTGTATATCTTCTTTCTTTCCGGCGCCTTCAATAAGAGTGGTGTTATCTTTGTCAATGGAGACCCTCTTCGCGCGGCCAAGGTCCTGCAACCCAACGTTCTCAAGTTTGATACCGAGTTCTTCGGCGATTACCTGACCGCCGGTGAGCACTCCGATATCTTCCATCATGGCTTTCCTTCTGTCGCCAAAACCGGGAGCCTTAACTGCGGCTACCTGTATCGTTCCGCGGATCTTGTTCACTACAAGCGTAGCAAGCGCTTCGCCTTCAACTTCCTCGGAGATAATAAGCAGGGGCTTGCCTTTCTGCACTACTTTTTCAAG
>JBAXDA010000176.1:0-4061 GCA_037141215.1 Candidatus Firestoneibacteriota bacterium
CAATTAGTAATAGGGTTTATTTGTTATTGTTCTTTATTAGTTATCAGCAATTAGTTATCAGTAATCGCTTTTATACGGGCAGGTTGCGGAGAGGCCAATCGCTACAGACTGTAAATCTGTCGGACTTAGTCCTTCGAAGGTTCGAATCCTTCCCTGCCCACCATTTTCGCCGGTTGCGGAAAATGGTCAGACTTGCCGAAATGTATATTTTTGGCGGCCATCAATAATAATTAAGAATACAGACCCATAGTCCTGTGATACCGAAGGTGGATGTATGCAGTTTCTAAAAAATGCGTTTTTAGTCACAAAAACCCTGCTTAATGTAGTTCTATCCGTGCAACTTCAAAAATTCGAATGGTTAAAGAAGGATGTCTCTTATGCTTTGGGAAGATGACCGGCATTGTATCGCCTGCGGGAAGAACAATCCTGCCGGTTTAAAGGTTGATTTTATCCTGAAAGACGGCAAACTAAGTACAAGTTGTATTTTCCCGAAGATTTTCCAGGGATATAAAGATGTGGTGCACGGCGGGATGGTGGGCTTGATGCTTGACGAAGTAATGGTCAATCTTCCGCTGCGGCTTTACGGTTATCCTTATGTAAGCGCAGAATTCACGGTACGCCTGAAAGCTCCCGCAAAAATCGGAGAAGAAGTTTTTTTCACGGCAGAGATAGAGAAAGAAGCAAAAGGAATAGTATTTGTTAAAGGCAGGGCAGAATTGAAAGACGGCAGTCTGGCGGCCTCGGCAACGGCGAAGTGTTTGCGTGTTCCCGGCGAAAAGTTAGTTAAAAATTAAAAAATCTTTTTTAGAGGAGAAAGGCAGCATGTCAAAGAATATTGAGCAGGTGTTTTACCCCAAATCCATTGCGGTGGTCGGGGCATCAACGAAAGCGGGAACTCTGAGCAGGACCATTTTCACGAACCTTATTGAAGGCGGCTACAAAGGCGTGCTGTATCCCGTAAATCCCAAGTCGGATGCCATACTCGGAGTGAAGTGCTACCCTACGGTTTCGGCGATACCGGATCCTGTTGACCTGGCTGTCATTGTAATCCCTTCCGACTATATACCTTCTGTACTTGAAGAATGCGGCAAGAAAGGCGTCAAGGCTATCATTGTGATTTCAGCCGGCTTCAAAGAGGTCGGAGGCGACGGGGTCAAGCTTGAGAACCAGCTTGTAGAGATTCTTAATCGTTACGGGATGGCATTAATAGGGCCGAATTGCCTCGGAGTAATAAACACCGACCAGACTTCCTCTATGAATGCCGCGTTCGGTAAATTTATGCCGAAACCCGGGAATATTGCTTTTATGACGCAGTCCGGAGCGCTTGGTACGGCAATCCTTGACTATGCGAAGGGTCTTGATATAGGGTTTTCCAAGTTTGTTTCTATGGGGAACAAAGCCGGGCTTAAAGAACTTGATCTGCTTATGTATTTTAAGGATGATCCGCAGACCAAAGTAATAATTATGTATGTTGAAGACCTGGCGGATCCGAGAGCGTTCATTGAAAAAGCAAAGCAGGTCAATAACGGGATGCAGGATGTTAAACCCATAATTGCCATAAAATCAGGCAGGACTGTTGAAGGAGCCAAAGCGGCATCTTCGCATACGGGCGCGCTTGCGGGTTCGGATGTTATGTATGACGCGCTTTTTACCCAATCAGGTATTATCAGGGCGGAGACTGTTGAAGAATTACTTGATCTTGCCATTGCTTTTGAATCCATGCCCATTCCCAGGGGCAACAAGATCTGCATAGTTACAAACGCCGGAGGGCCCGGCATTATGACCACCGACGCCAGCATTAAGCACGGCCTGCAGCTTGCCAAACTTGATGACGCAACCGTCGCTGAACTCAGAAAATATCTTCCAAAAACTTCCAACTTTAACAATCCTATAGATATTATAGGCGACGCGCAGCATGACAGATACGAAGTGGCGCTTTCCAATGTGCTCAAGGACAAAAATGTTGACGGAGTTATAGTCCTGCTCACGCCGCAATCTGTTACCGATGTGGAAGATATTGCGGAGTCTGTGGTGAAGATAACCAAAGGCACAGAGAAACCGGTGCTTGCCTGCTTTATGGGAATTGTTGATGTGTCTAAGGGAGTTGACATATTAAAGCAAAATAAGATTCCGACTTATAGATTTCCGGAAGAAGCCGCGGAGACCATGGCTCTTATGTTCAAGTTTGGCGAATTTATTTTCCAGCCCAAGACAGAGGTCAAGCATTACAAAGTTGATAAAGAAAAAGTGCAGAAAATAATTGAAAGCGTAAAAAAAGACGGCAGGACATTTATGCCTGAGATTGAAGCGCTGGGCGTGCTGGAAGCTTACGGCTTCCCTATTCTGAAGTCCAGGCTGGCAAAGGACAAGAAAGAAGCCGTGAAACTTGCCAAAGAGATAGGCTACCCCGTGGTGATGAAGATAGTCTCTGTTGACATTGTCCATAAATTTGATGTGAAAGGCGTCGTGGTAAACATACAGGATGACGCAGAAATTGAAAAAGCCTACGATACAATGCTGGAGAATGTTAAAAAATTCAAGCCTGATGCAAGGGTCTGGGGCGTAAATATCCAGGAGATGGCAAAGAAGGGCGAAGAGGTTATCGTGGGCGCAAACAGGGACATAGCTTTCGGCCCGCTGGTAATGTTCGGGCTGGGCGGGATATATGTTGAAGCCTTAAAGGATGTAACTTTCGGGTTTGCCCCGCTAAAACCTTCGGATGTAGTCAAGATGATAAGGTCTGTAAAGATGTTCAAGATACTGGAAGGCATCAGAGGCAAACCGCCTTCGGACCTGGATGCCATAGCCGACTGCATGCAGAGGCTTTCGCAGCTCCTGGTAGATTTCGAGGATATAATGGAGCTTGATATGAACCCTATCATTGTTTACGCCAAGGGTGAGGGCTGTAGAGTTGCGGATGTACGGATTATTATAAAAGAAGAGAAAAAGTAGAAACCTTCTTGGATAAAGGGAGTGTCCGGAAGGCGCTCCCTTTTTCTTTACAAAAAACAATAAACAGCGATGAAGTTCCGGGGATGGGCTAAAACCTATGAAAAGGGGCCTTCTTGTTAAAGATGTAAGCAGAGGAATGTATTTTGCGCTGACTGCTGTTATTCTCGCTTCGGTCTTTTTGCTTTTTTCAGAGTATCTCAACAATTTTTTTATGCTCAACGATGATTTTTCCGGGTTTACATTCTGCCTTAAGGCGCTTGAGTCCCCGGGCTTACTCTTTACAAAGTTCAGCTGGCTTACCTCTTACCTTGTGTTTATGCTCAACATGGCAACTTCGGGAGCAGAACCTTTCTGGTATAATTTTACGAACCTTTTAATCCATCTTGTGAATATTGCCCTACTGGGGAGAATAGTTCTTCTGTTATCAAAAAACCGGCTCATTGCTCTGACGGCGATGGCGCTCTTTGGTTATTCATCGCAGGGAACGGAGGCCGTGCTCTGGATTAGCGCGAGATGCCACCTGCTTTCTTTTATGTTTATTCTTATGTCCTTGAGTTGTTTCATCAGTTCCGAAAGAAAGAGGAGCACACTTGCTTATATGCTCTCGCTTGCCTTTGCGGCTCTTGCCGCGTTGTCCCAATTTAACGGCGCTGTGGTTCCTCTCATTCTGTCTGCTTATGTAATCTCTTTCAGGAAAGAGGCGGGCGGAAAAACACGGCAAAGGCTGCGTAAAATAATTCCTTTTGTCCTCATCTCTGCGGTTTATGTATTTATTTATCTTTTTGTAATCCCAACGCAGCCGGCGGGGCAGTATTTTAAATTTACAGAATTGAATCCGCTCAGGATAGGCAAGTACTTCCTGGAATACTTCGATCTCTTCTATTTGAATCAAAAACTATTTCTAATGAACATCCCGTGGATTTTTCATCTTGCCGGGATTTCGGGACTGTCCCTGCTTGTGGTTCTGCTGGTAAAGGTGAAAGATAACGCGGCTCGGTTCGGGCTGCACCAGCGGTCATGGCGTGTGCGGGATGAGCCGCCTGTCGGCCCGCTCGATCGTCGCCACGCTCACGTTCATCGCCGCCGGGGTCGCGACCGTGGCCGTGATG
>JBAXDA010000177.1:0-4048 GCA_037141215.1 Candidatus Firestoneibacteriota bacterium
AAATTACCGGACTTTTCATCGTAGCCCGCTTTCCTCACAAAGTACCAGTTGTTGGTTTTTATCCCCATAAGCACCGGCAGCGCAGGTTTGTCGGAGTAATACGCCTCAATGTTGAACACGGTCCCCGGAGTTTTGGCTGCCGGAACGTCAATTATTTTTGAAAAAACATTAACCCCATTTACGAGCACTTTTTCCACATACTTGCCGTGGCTCTTGTGGGTAAAATTAACGGTATTCCCCCGGTATTTAAACCCTGTTATGTCCCTCTCCCAGAGGTCGTAATAATTATCAAGCGGTTGAACAAGCAGGTTTCCCCTGGAAAAACCAAGCCCGCAGGTAATATGGAAAAGCTCGTTAGAACAGGCGATCTCCGTAAAACTCCTCTCGCGGTATCTCTGGTAATACGGCTTAACGCTCATAAGCAGCCTGCCGGCAAGGTCTCTCTCACCGTATTTTAGCAGGGTGTCTATTATAAAATAAACTTCCGGATACCGAAACGAGCTGTTGTTTAGTATTTCCTTAAGTTCCTTCTCGGCGTCCTGCTTTACAAATTTTTCAAGGACAAGAAAGAGCAGTTTCTCTTCGCCTTTAAGATCGGTGTATTTTATTGATTTTGTGGAATATTTCGGTTTATCCCGGCCCAGTACTCCTGCCATCCAGGTAAGGCAGCGTATATTGTACAGATCAAGAACATTCTCCGGCTCCCTTACTCCTGAAGCTATGGCAAGGTCAAAAAAAGCTCTCAGCGCGTCCCTGTCCCCGTAAACCTCATAAAGCCGCCAGGCAATCCAGGGCTGTTTCACAATTAGGCCTTTAAGTTTGTCTTCATCATAAAACCTGTAGTTGTATTTTACAATATCCTGCTCCTGCCCCAGCGCGTTGTACACCAGCACCGCGCCCTGGTAATAATCTCTGGTTTCCACAACACTGTTCTTAACCAGCGGTATCTTCATTAGCAGCCTGTTTATTGTATTTTTCCTTTCCTCTATCAGATCGTAGATATTCACCGAGAGAAGACGGTTCACGGCCTCCAATAATTCCGGGTCTTCATTTCCTGCTCCCGCTGAAACATTAAAATTAAACGCATCCTTCTCGGGGACAGAAGGAATAATAAGCTTTATAATAAGCCTCTGCCGGTCTTCTTCTTTACTGAAGTTAAAACTCTCCAGCGCGGTTTTTTCAACTCCAAACTTTACTACAGAAGCTTTCCCTGCTTCCCGGGAAAACACGGTAAAATACTTTTTTGCCTTATCTTCGTCAACCTGAAGACTCTCTCCCTTCATATATATGACCAAGTCTTGATGCCACAGGGCCTTTGACTCGTTAAGAAACTTTATATTCAAACCAAAGGTCTCATCACCTGCTGGAACCGAATGCATCCTGATTTTTCTTCCTTCCGAAACAGCATACTCCGACTCCAGACCGTAAGGCCACCAGAAAAAGCCCGCGCCGCTGGAAATCTCCACGGGATTCAGTTCTTCCCTGACGGCATTCCTGATTCTAAGAATGAAAAGGGGGTCAGTGTTAACCGCCCCGACAAGAGAGGCAAGGGGAGAATAACCGTAGGTTTTTGATTCGCCGACAAGGGCCGTCATAGCGCCTGGCACGGCGATAGGACAGGAGAGTAAAGGCGGTTCTTTGTATTTAAGCCAAAAATGATAAGTTGTAAGATTTTCCGAAAGGCCAAGAAGAGGAAAAAGAAGCATTGCTGAAAGAAGGAGTCTTTTCATACGGCTATTATAACTATCCCGTGTTTATCGGCAAGTTTAACGGTCTTTTCTTTTTCAATGAGAAGCATTTTGCCGGCTTCAATCGCAATACAGGAAAGTTCTCCTTTTATCATAGTTTCTATGGTCTCCACCCCTATTCCGGGGACATCCATCCGCATATCCTGTTTTGTTCTCGCTGTTTTAATGGCTACCGCACCTTTACCGCCAAGCTTGCCTCCGCGAAGCAGTGTCTCATTGGTTCTTTCCACGGCTTCCACGGCAAGCACATTTTTATTTTTCACTACTATGGCCTGGCCGACATCCAGGTCCGCAATGGCTTTTGCTATAGGAATACCAAATTCTATATCAGCCAGTTCCCGGGCAGAGGGTTTTCTTCTTGTGCAAACACCCTTCTTCGCGATATGTTCTGAGAGAAATTCCGTAACCGGAATAATTTTTATGCCTGCTTTCTCAAACCCGCCGATCATCGCCTTGAGCAGGGAAATATCCCGCCTGTCTTTCGCGCTTAGGACCAGCCTTAAGGTCTTTAGGTCCGGGCGGAAGTCGCGGAAAAGATCAACTTTCTCAATACGCCCGAGCATGCCGGCTTTATTTACGCCTTCCGCTCTGAATGTTTTCATCATAGCGCCGAGACGGAAGATATTGCCTTCATAATATTTTTTTGCGAGTTTCTTGAGTTTAGGATCCGCCATCCCCTTAACGCCGATAATAACCAGCTCTTCGCCTCTTTTTGCCGCGTTCTCCGCGAACATTACGGGAAGCTTGCCGCCACAGGCGATAAGGCCGGTCACTCATGCTCCTTGGCTTTATAGATGCCTCTCTTGGATTTCTTTACAAATTCAATAAAACCTTTAGCGTAGGAACTCGCGGGCATTTCTTTCCTGAGGCGCTCTACGGCCTGTTCGGTATTCAAGCCGGAACGGAAAGCCGTTATAAATAATTGTTTTATTTCTTTGAAGCCCTCTTCTGTTACACCTGCTCGGGCAAGCCCTACTTTATTGTAGTAATGTATGGAAAACGGGTTCCCCACGCCAAGCATGAAAGGCGGAACATCCTTGTCTATAGGCGAGCAGAGACCGATCATTGACATTTTACCAATTCTACAAAACTGGTGGACAATACTGTAGGCGCTTATAAAAGCTTTTTCTTCCACTTCAACATGGCCGCCGAGGCTCGCTCCGTTTACCAGCGTCACCCCGTCCCCGATAATGCAGTTATGCGCTACATGCGCATTCGCCATAAAATAAACATCGTTACCAATAACGGTCTTGGTGCCTTCGCCCGTGCCGCGGTGAATAGTAACATATTCACGGAAAACCCCGCCGCTTCCTATTTCCAGATAGGAAACCTCCCCTTTGAACTTTTTATCCTGCCCGTTATAACCAACGACACAGCCGGGAAAAAATTCGTTCTTTGTTCCCACCTTCGTGTAGCCGTCCAGCACCACATGGGGATGAAGCTTTGTTCCCTCGCCGAGTGTCACATGCTCCCCGACAACACAATAAGGACCTATCTCAACATCCTGCGCAAGTTTAGCGTTCTTATGGATTATGGCTGTGGGATGTATGACTGACATTTATTGATACTCCTTTCTTTCCTTAATGACACCAATAAACACAAATTAAACGAGGAAATCATTTTTAATTCTTATATATCCGTTCAATGTTTTTATTTATCGCGCATACCGTTTCGTATGAAATAGTGCCGCAGGCTGCCGCTACATTTTCGGCGGTTATGCTGCTTTTTCCCTGCTTTCCTATTAGAACTACCTCGTCGCCGGTTTTTATCCCGCCCTTAAGACCGAGATCTATCATGGTTATGTCCATACAGACACGACCGGCAACAGGATACTTCTTTCCTCTTATTATAACCTCTCCGCGGTTTGAAAGCAACCTGCTAAACCCGTCGCCGTATCCAGCCGGTATTGCAGCCAGCAGCGTATCCTGCTTTGCCCTGTAGGTGCCTCCGTAACTTACCCTGCCGCCTTTTTTTATTTTCTTCACCTGCACAACTCTGGTTTTTAGAGAGAGGGCCGGCTCCAATTTCAGTTTTTTTTCTGTTCCAGCGGGATAAAGCCCGTAAAGCATAAGCCCCGGGCGCACCATATCCATCCTTAACCCGGGTGAATTAATGAGCGCTGCGGAATTGGCGCAATGATAAAGTATATTTGTAGCGCAGGGTCCGACAGTTTTTAGGAAGCTTGCTGCCTGCCCGGTTGTGCCTTTTATGTCTTTTTCGGCCGAAGGAAAATGAGTAAAAACTCCTTCAAGGCGTATATTGGAAAGCTTTTTTACTCTTGCATACATAGTAGAGAAATC
>JBAXDA010000178.1:0-3987 GCA_037141215.1 Candidatus Firestoneibacteriota bacterium
GAAGGTGCTGGAAGCACATGGGTACAAAGTCTTGACTGCAAGCGACGGGAAAGAAGCGGTGAAGATTTTTAAAGCGAAAAAAGGTGAGATTGCCCTGGTAATTCTTGATATCCTTATGCCGAAAATGAACGGAGAGGAAGCCTGCAGTGAAATTAAGAAGATAGATCCGTTCGCAAAAGTTCTAATTTCGACAGGATATATTGATAGCGAGAGCGCTAAGGCTGCTATACAGCAATGCGATAATAAGTACGTAGAAAAACCTTTCCATATTCAGGAACTCCTTTACGCGATAAGGGCAAACATAAATCTTCAAAAAAAGAAGTAATCTTCTTCAAACTATTCCCTCCCACGGCGTTTTAGGCGCCGCAAACGCAGGTTTTCGTTATCTTTTAATCTTCTATTGGCTGCATCCATTATAGGAAAAGCAAGCTCTTAATTGGTGTTTACAATAAGGACAATATACAATATAATATAAAAATGGGCAGTTAATCACTGTGTTTTCTCTTGAAGGAGATTCTATGAAATGGTCGCAAGCGTTGATTCCGACACTGAAAGACGCTCCGTCGGAAGCCGAAATAGCCAGCCATAAATTGATGCTGAGAGCGGGCTACATTAAGAAAGTTGCCTCCGGCATTTATACCCTTATGCCTCTCGGCTTAAAAGTACTTCTGAAGGTTGTCAATATCATACGCGCGGAGATGAACCGCGCCGGTGCAGAAGAGCTTTTAATGCCCATACTTTCTCCGGCCGAGCTCTGGCTGGAGACGGGAAGATGGGAACTTTACGGCAAAGAGATGATGAGAGTTCATGACCGGCAGGAGCGGAAATTCGCTCTCGGCCCGACGCATGAAGAGGTGATAACGGACCTGGCGAGAAGCGAGCTGAAATCCTACCGCGACCTGCCCAAGAATTTCTATCAGATACAGATAAAATTCCGGGATGAGATACGCCCTCGTTTCGGGTTAATGCGCGCCCGCGAGTTTATGATGAAGGATGCGTATAGTTTTGACCGTGACGAGGCGGCGGCGGAAATTACCTACGGAAAAATGTTTGAGGCCTATACAAATATTTTTACGCGCTGCGGGCTTAAGTTCAGGGCAGTTGAAGCTGAATCCGGCAACATCGGAGGTTCTTTCTCCCACGAATTCATGGTGCTTGCCGAGACCGGAGAAGAGACAATAATCCATTGTGAAAAATGCGGTTCTGCCGCGAACAAAGAAAGAGCCGGAGGAAGCTGCAGTTTTGAGGGAAACGCGGCGGAGCCTGAAAGGCCGCTTGAAAAAGTAAGCACTCCCGGAATGAAGACCATTGAGGCAGTAACGGGTTTTATGAAGGTTAAAGCTCAGGAACTGGTAAAGACCCTGATTTACATTATTGACGGGGCGCCTGTTGCTGTTCTCGTGAAAGGCGATGACGAAGTGAACGAGCACCGATTGAAGAGGAATTTAAACGCTTCGGAAGTTTTTCTGGCGGACGCCAAACAGGTGGAAAAGTACACCGGCGCGCCGGTAGGGTTTGCCGGACCTGTGGGTTTAAAGGATGTCGCTATTGTGGCAGACTCGTCGCTTAAAAAAATGAAGAACTTTGCGGCCGGAGCCAATGAAAAAGACGCTCACTATAAAAATGTAAACCTTGGCCGGGATTTCAAGGCTGACAAGTTCGCGGATCTCCGCTTTGTCAGCGAGGGTGACCTTTGCTCCTGCGGCTGTAAATTGAGCTCGCAGAAAGGAATTGAAGTGGGGCATACCTTCAAACTCGGGACAAAGTACAGCTCCAAAATGAAGGCTGAGTTCCTTGATGAAGCCGGAAAATTACAGCCTGCAATAATGGGTTGTTACGGCATTGGCGTTACCAGAATACTTGCGGCCGCCGTTGAACAGGGGAACGATGAGAACGGTATTATCTGGCCTGCGGAGATAGCGCCTTATCAGGCAGTAATTACCGCAATTAATTACGCCGATGCGGCGGTAAAAGAGACCGCGGACAGACTATACGGCGCTTTGCTGGCGGAAGGAGTGGAAGTTCTGCTTGACGACCGCGATATGAGCGCTGGCTTCAAGTTCAAGGACGCCGAACTTATAGGCATCCCTTTCCGTGTGACCGTCGGCTCCAGGGGGCTGAAAGAAAATTCTCTGGAGATAAATATCAGGAAGACCAAAGAGAATATAAAGGTTCCTGTTGACGGAGCTGTTGCAAAGCTGAAGGAATTATTAAATGTCAAATAAAAAAGCGCTGGTGCTTCTCTCCGGCGGGTTGGACAGCACCATAGTCCTCGGCTTGCTGAAGAAGCAGGGTGTAGAAGTTGAAGCTATACATTTCACCTCTCTCTTCTGCACCTGCGGTGGAAAGGAAGGCGGCTGCGGCGCGGCCTTGAAAGCCGCAAAACAGCTCGGAGTAAAACTACATGTTGTGAAGAAGGGAGACGATTACCTTGAGCTGATAAAAAAACCCGCTCACGGCTACGGTTCCAATGTTAACCCCTGTATTGACTGCAGGATCTATTCTTTCAAGAAGGCGAAAGAGTTAATGGAAGCTATCGGAGCTTCCTTTATCGTAACGGGCGAGGTTTTGGGCCAGCGTCCGATGTCTCAGAGGCTTGAGGCAATGAAGGTCATTGAGAAAGAAGCGGGTATGGAAGGGCTGGTGGTCAGGCCTTTAAGCGCCCAACACCTGGAACTGTCCATTCCGGAAAAAGAAGGCTGGGTCAACCGCGCGGAATTCCTGGGAATAAAGGGGCGCGGAAGAAAAGAGCAAATGAGAGTGGCGGCGGAATTGAATATAACAGATTACCCCTGCCCGGCGGGCGGCTGTCTTTTAACAGACCCGGGTTTTGCTAAAAGAGTCAAAGACCTGCTGGCCGGAAAGAAAAAAATTCTACCCGGGGACTTTATGCTCTTAAAATACGGCAGGCATTTCCGGCTTGACGAGCGGGTAAAGCTGGTAGTCGGAAGGAATGAGCCGGAAAATAAAATACTTGAGACTCTGAGGAAGGAGAGTGAGGTTCTGCTCTGGCCCGCTGATGTTCCCGGCCCGCATTCCCTGCTCCTGGGAGACCTTGCAGGCGAAGATATAATCTTCTCGGCGGCTGTTACGGCAAGGTTCTCAGATGTCAAAGACCGGACGCAAAAAGTAAAGATCCTTTACAAGGCGCAGGACGGAGTTGAAAAGGAAATTATAGTTCTTTCTGCGAAAGAAGAAGAATATATAACGATGCGCATATAGAAAAAAGATTAAATGCGTGAAACAAGAGGCAGAAGCGCTTAATTAATCGCGCTCTCTCTCGGTGCCGAGGGTTGAATGAAAGTAGTGGTCACATCAGGGCCCACGCGGGCGTACATCGACGAAATTAGGTACATTTCCAACTACTCCACGGGAAAGCTGGGGAGCCTGGTTGCGGAAAAGTTGGCGCGTCAGGGGCATAAGGTCACGCTGGTTTACGGCTCGGGAAGTATTCTTCCCGTAAATAAAAATATTAAGAAAGCCGGAATAGAGACTGTCAGGGACCTGATAAAGACTCTGAAAAAGGAAATCAAAGACGCCGGCGCAGTCGTGCATGCTATGGCAGTGCTGGATTACGAGCCCGAGAAGCTCCTCAGAACAAAAGTTAAGTCAGACAAGAAAAATTGGACGGTCAGGTTCAAGAGAACGCCCAAGGTAATAGATATGATAAAAAAGCTTAATCCTAAAACGCAATTGATAGGATTTAAGCTGGAGTATAAAGCCGGCAGCAAAACTTTAAAGGCTTCAGCTTTGAAATTATCGTTTAAATCAGGAGCGGATTATGTAGTTGCAAATGATTATTCCGATATCAAGAAAGGCGTTCACAAAGCGGTTGTATTTGATAAAAACGGAAGAGTTATCTTCAAGGCAGCCGGCAAGGAAAAGATAGCAGACGGAATAGTCAAAATATTAGGGCAGAAAGTTAGAAATTGAGTATTAAGGTTTTATTTAAGGAGGCTCAATGTCATTGAAAGTGGCAATCATAGG
>JBAXDA010000179.1:0-3971 GCA_037141215.1 Candidatus Firestoneibacteriota bacterium
TCATGGCTGTTGAGGATGTAGTTAGTGAGGTAAATGAATCCGAGACTAGTTAGGAGGAATATAATTACCAGCAAAACAAAGAGTTTTTTTGAATGTTTAAGGAGAAAGAAAAGTCCGAGAGGAAAAAGAACCATTAACACATTCTTCTGGTTTAAGGCAGCTCGTAAGTAGCCGTAAGCCTGGTCTAAAAAATGAGAAAAAATCCTTTGACTGGGTTCAAGAAGAGTATATTGCTGGCGGAGCACATGCCGGGTGAAAGCTCTAAATGTTTCCGGATTTCCCCAATCCATAGGTGGATTTGCAAGAGAGCGGATTGGAAGGTAGAGATAGATTAGGAACGCAACCACAAGTGATGTTAAAGCAAAAACAACTGTGTTTTTAAAAGCGCTTTTTATAGAAACAAGGGAAGTAACAAAAATATAAAGACAAAAAACTACAAATAACGGAATCATGGTTGTGTGATTGGCCAGTCCCATTCCGCAGAAAATACCAGCGTAACAGTATAAGCGTAAAGCTTTTTCTTTTGAGCGTAGTTCGGCCAAAAGGCATATGTATATTATGGTAAGGAGTAAAAAGGCGTTAAGGGTGTAAAGTCCGCCCTTAGTAATAAGCGATTGGTTCCAGAAAGAAAAAGAGAAAATAAAGTTAAGGCTTAAGAGAGCAGGAAGAAATGTTGAAACCAGACCGGAGAGCCCTCCGAGTAAGGAAAAACGGTGAAGAAGAAGGAAAAGCATGATGGCGGAACCGGCCGAAAACAAGGAAGCCAGCAGGTTGACCCGAAAAGCTATTGTTCCGACAGGAATAAAGGTAAGAAGTTTACCCAGCATCGTATAAAGAGGATAGCCCGGGGGATGGGGTATTCCGAGAAAATACGAGGCCGTGATCATCTCTCCTGAATCACCGACATATACAGTAGGACAAATAGTCATAAGAAGGCCGGTAATACATATTAAGAAGACCAGAATCAGAGAAAGTGAGCGTAAATGCATTACATTAAAATACAGTATTTTGCCTGTAAAATCAACGGTTATTGAATTAAACGAAAATATATCTTGACAGTAGTGTGATAGTTAGTTATAATGTCTACCAAGATGATAGACAAGGTAGGGTATGAGATATGAGGATTTCATTCAAAGGTGACTACGCGTTAAAAACATTGCTTGATCTTGCCTTGAATATAGAGAAAGGGGCAGTCAAGATTTCTGATATTGCCAAAAGACAAGACATACCTCTCAAGTACCTTGAACAGATCCTCCTGCAATTAAAAGGGGCAGGGTATGTGAACAGCAAGAGGGGACAGGACGGCGGCTATTTTCTTACAAAACCTTCAGGCAAGATAACTCTTGGAGAGATTGTAAGGTTAACGGAAGGCTATACTTCCCCAATAACCTGTGTCAGTAAAACATGTTATACAAAGTGCACGGATGAAGCCCGATGTCCGTTCAAGGGAACCTGGCAAAAAGTAAGGGATGCAGTAAACGAAATAGTGGATAAGACAACGATAGAAGATATAGTAAAGAAATCAAGGGCAAAGGAAAGTGAAATCTATTATATCTAAATCGGTAGCCGCAACCTTTAGGTTGCGAGAATTGGAGGGTAAAATGGCAAGACTTTTTAGTGATATAACAAAAACAGTAGGTAATACGCCGCTCGTCAGAATAAATAAATTAAGCTTAGGCGGAGCGGAAATATATGCGAAGCTGGAAAGCTTTAATCCCGTACATTGCGTAAAGGAACGGATTGCCGTCTCTATGATAGAAGCAGCCGAGAAAGCAGGAAAAATAAATAAGGAGACTCTCATTATAGAGCCAACAAGCGGGAATACGGGCATAGGCCTGGCTTTTGTCTGCGCGCAGCGCGGATACAAACTTGTGCTTACAATGCCGGAGACGATGAGCGTTGAACGCAGAGCAATACTCCGCATATTCGGGGCGGAAATAGTCCTTACCGAAGGGCCGAAAGGCATGCAGGGGGCGGTTGACAAAGCGCTTGAGTTGAAATCAAAGTACCCGAATAGTTTTATTCCGCAGCAGTTTGAGAATGAAGCCAATGCCGAGATACACAGAAAAACAACAGCCGAAGAGATCTGGGCGGATACGGACGGCAGAGTTGATATCTTTGTTGCGGGGGTTGGGACCGGAGGCACTATTACCGGCGTGGCAGAAGCGCTCAAGGCAAAGAAGAGCTCTGTCTTAGCCGTCGCCGTAGAACCAAAGGATTCTCCTCTGCTCTCAGGAGGGAAAGCCGGCTCGCACAAGATTCAGGGAATAGGCGCAAACTTTATTCCAAAGATATTGAACAGGAAAATTATTGATGAGGTGGTTCAAGTTTCAAATGACGACGCCGGTTTTACAACCAGAAGGCTGGCTAAAGAGGAAGGAATCCTCGCCGGAATATCATCCGGCGCCGCCATGTGGGGGGCGCTTGAAATTGCAAAAAAACCGGAAAATAAAGGGAAGTTCATAGTAGTATTGCTTCCTGATACCGGAGAGAGATATCTGTCTACCTGGGTGTTTCAGGAATATATGAAATAAGAGCAAGAAATTGCAGGTTACGCTTTTAGAAAATATAAAAATAAACTTTAAACGGAGGAAACTATGTCAGACTTCAGATTGGATACAATAGGGTTGCATGCAGGACAGGAGCCGGATCCTACTACGGGCTCAAGGGCAGTGCCCATCTACCAGACTACTTCTTATGTATTTAAGAGTCCGGAGCACGCGGCAAATCTTTTCGCGTTAAAGGAATTCGGCAACATCTATACAAGGCTAATGAATCCGACCACGGATGTCCTGGAAAAGAGGATAAACGCGATAGAAGGCGGTACAGGAGCGCTTGCTGTGGCTTCAGGGCAGTCTGCTATCACGCTTGCTTTGCTTGGGATCACTAATCTTGGCGATCACATTGTAGCGGGCAACAATCTCTATGGCGGAACTTATCAGCTTCTGCACAATACTTTCCCAAATCTCGGGAGGACCACTACTTTTGTGGACTCCACAAAGCCGGAAGAATTCAAGAAAGCCATCACGCCAAAAACCCGGGCAATCTATGCCGAAAACATTGGCAATCCGAAATTGGATGTCCCTGATTTTGAAGCAATAGCCAAGATAGCCCACGAGGCCGGCATACCGCTGGTAATAGACAATACAGTGGGTATCGGTTTAGTACGGCCCTTTGATTATGGCGCAGATATTATTGTTGCGTCTGCTACCAAATACATAGGCGGGCACGGCACCTCCCTTGGCGGCGTAATCGTCGATTCCGGTAAATTTAAATGGAATAACGGCAAGTTCCCTCAGTTCACTGAGCCGGATCCGTCCTATCACGGGTTGAAATTCTGGGATGTCTTTGGTAATTTTCCCGGACTGGGCAATGTAGCTTTTATTATCAAGCAAAGAGTTCATCTCTTAAGGGACCTTGGACCGGCGATAAGTCCGTTCAATTCTTTCCAGCTGCTTCAGGGGCTCGAAACCTTTGGTCTCAGGATAAAGAGGCACTCGGAGAACGCGCTTGAAGTTGCAAAATTTCTGAAAGCTCATCCGGCTGTTGCCTGGGTTAATTACCCCGGGCTTCCCGAGAATCCGACACACGCTAACGCCAAGAAATACTTAAAGACGCAATTTGGAGGGTTGATCGGGTTTGGCATTAAAGGCGGTCTTGAAGCAGGAAAGAAATTTATAGCGGGCGTAAAACTCCTCTCGCATCTTGCTAATATTGGCGACTCAAAGAGCCTTGTGATTCATCCGGCCTCCACGACTCATCAGCAGTTGAGCCCGGCGGAGCAGGTGTCTACGGGCGTTACAGCCGACTACATCAGGCTTTCCGTAGGGATAGAGGATGTAGCCGATATTAAGGCAGATCTTGATCAAGCCTTGAAAGCAGCAGTCAAATAGGAAAAGATTGAGGCGTAGAATTGAAAGCGACAAGTGATAATGCGGGAGTATTAAAACCTCCCGCATAGCAATCATAAT